>JANXSE010000430.1 GCA_025356695.1 Betaproteobacteria bacterium | reverse complement strand
CCGCGCCAGGTGCCGACCGGCACGTGGGTGTTGCGGATCGCATATTCGATCAGCAGGTTGGGCACGGTGTAACCGAGCTGCTGGTCGCCCTTTTCATACCAGCCCTGCAACTGCCGGTCGTCCTTGTAGCCGTCGATGATGGCCGAGGGGTTGACCCAGGCGTTGATCGACTGGCCGGACATGCGCGCGTGAAAGCCGACGAGGTTGTTCTGCGCGTCGAGGCCGGCAGTGAATTTGCACTGCGAGATCGGGCGGTACTGGCCATGCGTCATGTCTTCCTCGCGCGTCCAGATCATTTTGATGGGCACACCCGGAAACTGTTTGGCGATATCGACGGCCTGGCGCGCAAAGTCGGAGACGCGGCCGCGCCGGCCGAAACCGCCGCCCGGGTCGTAGCGGTTTACAAAACATTTTTCGATCGGCAGGCCGGAGGTTTTCGACACCTGCAGATGCGCGCCCTCGAGGTCCTGTGTCGCCACCCAGATCTCGGCCTTGTCGGCGGTGACGCGCGCCGTGCAGTTCATCGGCTCCATTGTGGCGTGATTGAGGAAGGGCGTGCTGTAAGTCCCTTCGACTTTTTTCGCCGCGCCTTCGATCGCTTTCAACGCATCGCCTTCCTTGCGGAAAGCGTGCACCTTGTCCTGCGTGACGAGGCCGTCTTTCAATCGCGCGGCGATGGTGGCGCTCGATTCGCTGGCATTGGGGCCTTCGTCCCAGACGATTTTGACTTCGTCGAGCGCCTTCTTCGCATGCCACCAGGTATCGGCGACCACCGCGACCGCCGAGGCGTCGACGCGGATCACGCTGCGCACACCGGGCATCGTTAACGCCTTCGCGCCGTCAAAGCTGGCGAGCTTGCCGCCGAACACGGGGCAGTCCTTGATCGCGGCGTTGAGCAGGCCGGGCAGTTTGACGTCGATCGCGTAGACCATGCTGCCGTCGAGTTTGGGCGCGGTGTCCACGCGCTTGAGCGCTTTGCCGGCGATTTTCCAGTCGTGCATGTTTTTCAGCTTCAGCGATTTCGCGTCGGGCGCGGGTAGTTTCGCCGCTGCTGCGGCGACTTTGCCGTAGCTCGTCACGCGGTTCGAGGCGGCGTGGCGAATCACGCCCTTGTCAACGCTGAGCTCGGCGACCGGCACGTTCCATTCGTTCGCCGCCGCCTGCAAAAGCAGCGTGCGCGCCGCGGCGCCGCCGCGCCGCACTGCCTCATGAGAAAAGCGGATGCCGCGGCTGCCGACGGTGATCATTTCACCCCACACGCGTTTGCGCGCGAGGTTGTCCTGCGGCGTGACCTGTTCGGTGCTGACCCGGCTCCAGTCGCAGTCGAGTTCTTCGGCGACGAGCTGCGCGATGCCGGTACGCGTGCCCTGGCCCATTTCGGTGCGCTGGATGCGCACCACGCAGGTATCGTCGGGCTTGATCACGACCCAGGCATCGACTTCGGTGCCGGCGGCGCTTTGCGCGTGTGCAGCGTTGCCGAAGGGCAGGTTGAAGCCGATGGCGAGCCCGCCGGCGGCGGCGGTTGAGCTGACCATGAATTGGCGACGCGACAGGCCAGCGGCATCCGGGGATAAAAAGGTTTTCATGTGTTTCCTCCTTCGACAGCCGTCATCGCGGCTGCGTTTGTCATTGTGTGTGCGGGAGGGATGCTACGCCGGCGCGGGCAGAGCGTAAAGCGACTCGGGCGACACGCGCCGTCAGAGCGTTGGCAGCCGGCCGCGCAGTGAGGCAGCCTGTTCGCGCAGTGCCGCGCGGTCGCCTGCGCTGAACTTCTCGAGCTGGCGGTAGACCATGCCGAGGCGGGGATTGCGCGCCAGTGAAGCAGCGTTGCGCGCGAAGAAGTCCCAGTACAGCGCGTTGAACGGGCATGCGCGCGTGCCAGTGCGCTGCCGGCGGTCGTAGCGGCAGCCTTTGCAGTAGTCGCTCATGCGGTCGATGTAGGCGGCAGTCGAGACATACGGCTTGGTGGCGAGCAGTCCGCCGTCGGCAAATTGGCTCATGCCCAGCGTATTGGGCAGTTCGACCCATTCGAAGGCATCGATATAGACACCGAGATACCAACGGTGCACCGCGGCGGGATCGAGTCCGGCGAGCAGTGCGAAGTTGCCGATCACCATCAAGCGCTGGATGTGATGCGCGTGTGCGTTTTCGAGCGACTGACCGAGGGCGTGCGCAAGGCAGCGCATCTGCGTTTTGCCGGTCCAGAACCATTCCGGCAGCGGGGCCGAGTGCGCGAAGGTGTTGGATTGCGCGTACTGCGGCATGCGTGCCCAGTAGACGCCGCGCACATATTCGCGCCAGCCGAGAATCTGCCGGATGAAACCTTCGGCGGCGGCGAGCGGCACGCGGCCCTCGCGCCAGGCGTTTTCCGCGGCGACGACGACTTCATGCGGGCCGAGCATCTTGGTGTTGAGCGCGAATGACAGCAGCGAGTGGAACAGGCGCGGCGCGTCTGCCGCCATCGCATCCTGATAGCGGCCGAAGTACGGCAGCACATTGGTGATGAAGTCATCGAGCTGACGCAGCGCCTCGCTGCGCTTGAGCGGCCAGCGCAGCCGCTCGGCGTCGACTTCGCCGAAACTGCGCACGCCAGCGGCGCAGATGGTTTGCCACAGCGCGGAGCAGTCGTGTTGCGGACGCTGGTCTGCAGGTTGCGGCGGCGTGCCGCGCCATGCGCCGCGGTTATCGGCATCAAAATTCCATTTTCCGCCGGCGGGCCCGCCGTCGGCGTCGAGCAGAACGCGGTGCTTGACGCGCATCGTCCGGTAGAAGCGCTCCATCAGCCATTGGCTACGGCCGGCAAAAAGTTTTGCCACCTCGTCGCGCGCGGTATAGAAGTGCTCGCTGTCAATGGCACGGCAGGGCAGAGAGGTCGTACGCGCGTAGTCTGCCAGTTGCGCGTCGAGACGCCACTCGTCCGGCGCCTGATATTCGATCGCGGTGGCGTGGTGACGGGCAGCGAGCGCGTCGAGATTGGCCGGCAGGCTCTGCCGGTTTTCAGGATGGTCGATGCTCAGGTATTCGACGCGGTGTCCTTCGGCACGGCGCGCGCGTGCAAATTCTCGCATCGCGGCAAAGATGGCAAGGATCTTCTGCGCGTGATGCAGCACGTAGTCCGTTTCCTGCCGCATCTCCATCATGACGTAGACCACATCATCACGGCGCGCGGCAAACCAGCTATGACGTTCGTTGAGCTGGTCGCCCAGAATCAGACGCAGGGTGGTCGCCATTGGCGGCGGGTCGGGGGTGGCGGCCAGCCTGCGTCAAGGCGTGCCGCTGCCGCGGCTTACAACGGAAGCGGTGGCCGCGAGTTCGTCGAGCAGCGCCATCGA
>JANXSE010000004.1 GCA_025356695.1 Betaproteobacteria bacterium | reverse complement strand
AAACTTTTCGACTTCAACGCGCATGAATTTGTCGAATGCCTCGGGTTTGTCGCCGCCGGGTTTGAAACCCTGTTTTTCGATGGCGGGTTTCATGTCGACCATCGCTTTGGCCACCACTTCATATAGGCGCGCGACGATGGGGCGCGGCGTTTTTGCCGGCACCCACATGCCGAACCACGCCGGCACGTCGAAACCGCGCACGCCGGATTCGTCCAGCGTCGGGATGTCAGGCGCCATTGCCGAGCGTTGCAGCGTGCTCACTGCGATGCCATTCAGTCGGCCGGCGCGCGCATGCGGCAGCATGTAGGGGATGCCACCGAACAGGAAATGCGTCTGCCCGGCGATGGTTTCCTGCACCGCCTGCGGCGTGCTTTTGTAGGCGATGTGCACGATGTTGGTGGTGGTGGCCTGCTTGAACAGCTCGGCGGCGAGTTGCGCGATGCTGCCGTGGCCGAACGAGGCGTAGTTGAGTTTGCCCGGCTGCGCTTTTGCCAGCGCAATCAGATCGGCGACGTTCTTCACCGGTGCGTGCGCATAGACGCCGAGCAATAGCTCGACGTCGGCGAGCCGTGTGATGCCGGCCAGATCGCGCACCACGTCGTAATCGAGCTTGTAGAGACCGGGATTGATCGCGATCGACAATGAATTGGCGAGGATGGTGTGGCCGTCGGGTGCGGCGCGCACGCCCATTTCGTTGCCGATGATGCCGTTGGCCCCGGCGCGGTTATCGACGACGATGGGTTGGCCGAGCAGCTCGGTCATGCGCGGCGTCAGCGTGCGGATGAAGATGTCGGTGGCGCCGCCGGCGGCCATCGGAATGATCAGCCGGATCGGCTTGTTCGGAAAAGTCTGGGCGCCGGCGGGAACGGTGGCCAACAGTGACAACAATGCAATGGCGTGGCACGTGCGCATGATGATTCCCCCCGAATGCGAGTGTCGCCCGCTGCGTTGGCGGACGCGTGGTCGCGTGAACTGGCTAAACGATGCGGTCGAGCGGTACCTGGAATAGGCGGATCTTGTCGTCCGAGCGCTTGATGTTGACGTTGGCGACGGTGATCGCTTCGATCAGCTTCGCCAGCGCGCCTTCGTCTTCAAACGCAATCATCAACACCGAGTTGGTGCTCGGGAAACCGCCGGAGCCCATGTGCGGGTCGGTGCCGTGGCCCTTGCCGACCACATTGTCCCAGCGCGTGAAGTAGTCGATATCGTTTTTTTTGAGCAGTTCGAGCACGTTCTTGGAGTAGTGCTCATTGTGGATTACGAACGCCATTTTCATTGCATCGCTCCCGGGTCGGATGGTGCCGTTCGGGCCGCGCGCCCCACCGTTTCGTCGCGGTCGCACCGGCTGATTATGCAAACGAATTTACCATACTGGCGGCCGTGCGGCGTTGCGTCAGATCAAACGCCCTGCGTGGCGGCGACAGGCGAATATAATGGCGCTCGTTCGATACTTACATTACAGCGGATTGCCCTGATGCCCCATTCGTTTCGGAACGCGCCCGCCCGTTGCGGTGGCCTGATGCTATGCGCCATAGTGCTCGGCGCGGCACAGGCATGGGCACAGGACTACCCGAACAAGCCGATCCGCCTGATCATTCCCTTTGCACCCGGCGGCACCAACGATGTGATCGGCCGCCTGATGGCGGCGAAACTCGGCGACATTCTCGGCCAGCAGGTGGTGCCGGACAACCGCGCCGGTGCCGGCGGCACGGTCGGCATCGAGATCGTGGTGAAGACGCCGCCCGACGGTTACAACCTCGTCATCGGCAATATCGCCACGCTGGCCATCAATCCGACGCTGTATCCGAAACTTTCCTACGATCCGCTGCGCGATTTGCAGCCGGTGACGTTGATTGCGAAAGTGCCGCAGGTGCTGGTAGCACATCCGTCATTGCCGGCGAAGAACGCGCGTGAGTTGATTGCTCTGGCAAAAACGCGGCCGGGTGAACTCGCCTACGGCTCGGGCGGCAACGGCAGTGGCGCGCACGTCTCGGGCGAAATGCTCAAAATGCTGGCGCACATCAATCTCACGCATATTCCGTACAAAGGCGTGGGCCCGGCGCAGATCGATCTGCTCGCCGGCCAGATCCAGCTGGTGTTCGCCGGCGTGCCGAGTGTCGTGCCTTATGTGAAGGGCGGGCGCCTGCGCGCGCTGGGTATCACCGGCCCCAGGCGCGTGGTGACCTTTTCGGAGGTGCCGACGATTGCCGAGAGCGGGGTGGCCAACTATGAAGTGACCATGTGGTACGGCGTGCTGGCGGCGGCTGGTACGCCGCAGCCGCTGGTGATGAAGCTGCACGGCGCGGTCAATCGCGCGCTGCGCGCGCCGG
>JANXSE010000446.1 GCA_025356695.1 Betaproteobacteria bacterium | reverse complement strand
TGTTGCCATAGACATCTCCAGTGAGGGTTAAACCGCCATCCACGCAATGACACGCCGGTATCTACCGGTGCGCACCCTGACTATCGCGGATGTGTGTATTCTGGCTCGAAGCGCCCCCAGAAAAGCCCGGAAAGCTTGTTTCTGACCAGTCCATAATTATATCATCTTAAATGGCTTTTACTCAATGGACAGACTTGGACACGAGAAGCAAAGCCGGCTGGCCGCAGAAAGGCCGCGCCAGTAGCCGTCCCCGGCCCGTCCTCGACCCGTTGCGGGGCGCCGGAATGCAGGCGCAGAGGCCGCGGCGGCGGCCAAACTGGCTTAGAATGCAGGCCCTTTTTGCGTTTTGGATGTCTACCCTGTGTACCGTCGCCCTCCACCCATGAGCATCATTACCAAGTCCGCAGAGGATATCGTCAAAATGCGGGTCGCTGGCAGGCTGGCGTCCGAAGTTCTCGATTTTATCGGGCCGCACATCAAGGCCGGCATGACTACCGAGGAAGTCGACCGCCTCTGCCACGACTACATGGTGAACGTGCAGCAGACCGTGCCGGCACCGCTCAATTACGCGCCCCCGGGTTATTCGCCCTATCCGAAATCGATTTGCACCTCGGTCAACCACGTGGTTTGCCACGGCGTTCCAGGCGAACGAAAACTTAAAACCGGCGACATCGTCAATATCGATATCACGGTGATCAAAGACGGTTTTCACGGCGACACCAGCCGCATGTTTTACGTTGGCCCGCCGTCGGTGCAGGCGCGCCGCCTGTGCGAAATGACCTATGAATGCATGTGGCGCGGCATTGTCATGGTGAAACCGGGCGCGCGACTTGGAGATGTCGGCCATGCCATCCAGACGCATGCGGAAAACAACGGGTTCAGCGTCGTGCGCGAATTCTGCGGCCACGGCATCGGCCGCAAATTTCACGAAGAACCGCAGGTGCTGCACTACGGGCGTCCCGGTACCGGCTGGGTGCTGGAGCCGGGCATGACCTTCACAATCGAGCCGATGATCAACGCCGGGCGCGCCGACATTCGCGCGCTTGCAGACGGTTGGACCATTGTTACCAAAGACCACAGCCTTTCGGCACAGTGGGAACATACGATACTGGTGACCGAACACGGCTACGAAATCATGACGGTTTCGGCCGGCACACCGGCAACCCCCGCCTTCGCCGCGCAACCTGATGCCTGACACGCAGCCGGCAGCGGCGCCCGCTTCCGCCACCGCCACCCAAACCGAGCGCTGGAAAACGCGTCTGGCCGAGCAGCGCGCCGCATTGCGCGACCGCTATCTGGAAAATCAGTCGGCCACGGAACTTTTGCGCCGGCACTGCCGCTTGATCGACCAGCTACTGCAGGCGGTGTGGCGTCATCAGGAAATGCCCGCCGGTATCACCTTGATCGCCGTGGGCGGTTACGGCCGCGGTCAATTATTTCCCTATTCGGACATCGATCTTCTGATCCTGCTGCCCTTACCAGCCGACGAAACGCTGGGGGCCAAACTCGAACAGTTCGTCGGCACACTCTGGGATATCGGACTCGAAATCGGCCACAGCGTGCGCACCATCGCCGAATGCCTGGAATTCGCCGACCAGGACATCACTGTCCAGACCAGTTTGCTGGAGGCGCGATTTATCAATGGCAGGCGACCGTTGTTTCTGCAGTTTGAAAAACAGTTCGCACGCGCGATCGATGCGACACAGTTTGCCAAGGCAAAACACCTGGAGCAGGAGCAGAGGCACGACCGTTTTCACGATACCAACCTTGAACCCAACGTCAAGGAGGCGGCCGGTGGCCTGCGCGACCTGCACAACATACTCTGGATCAGCAAGGCCGCCGGCATTGGCTCCAGCTGGACGGCGCTGGTCAAGGCTGACGTCATCACGCGGCGTGAAGCGGCACTGCTGCGCAAACATGAAACCTTTTTGCAGAATCTGCGCATTCATCTACATTACGTCGCACGCCGGCGCGAAGAACGCCTGGTTTTCGATGTGCAGACAGCGCTCGCCGCGCAGATGGGCTTTCACGACACGGCACACCGCCGCGCCAGCGAGCATCTGATGCAGCGTTTTTACCGCACCGCGGTGGAAATCGGACAGATCAACACCATTATGCTGCAGAACCTGAACGCGCTGATTTCGCCACAGCGCGAGCGTTCGGCCAAGCCGATGAATGAACGTTTCGGCGCCCACAATGAGCGCCTCGAAGCCGTTGACGAGGGTTTGTTCCGGCGTGTTCCGAGCGCTATTCTCGAAGCCTTCAGTCTCCTGCAGCAGCATCCGGAGCTGAAAGGCATGACCGCAGAAACCCTGCGTGCCATGTGGCGCGCCGGAGATCAGATCACCCCCGCTTTCCGCCGTAATCCGGAAAACCGTGCGATGTTCATGCGCTTGCTGCGCAGTCCCGATCACGTCATCCGCGAACTGCGCCGCATGAACCAGTATGGCGTGCTGGGCCGGTATATTCCGGCATTCGGACGCGTGGTCGGACAGATGCAGCATGACCTTTACCACGTCTATACCGTGGACGAACACATACTCAAGGTGGTGCGTAATCTGCGCCGCTTTGCAGTGCCGGAGCTGGCGCACGAGTTTCCGTTGTGCAGCCGTCTGATGAGCGAATTTGAGCGCCCCGAGGTGCTGTATCTGGCCGGGCTTTTTCACGATATCGCCAAGGGGCGCGGCGGCGACCACTCGACCCTCGGCAAGGCCGATGCCCTGCGTTTTTGCAGGGGCCATGGCGTGCAGGCCGACGACGTGCAACTGGTCGTGTGGCTGGTGGAAAGCCATCTGATGATGTCGGCGACGGCACAAAAGCAGGACCTGAGCGATCCCGATGTGATCGATGCTTTTGCGGCGCGCGTCGGCGACGAACGCCATTTGATCGCGCTCTATCTGCTGACGGTCGCCGACATCCGCGGCACCAGTCCAAAAGTCTGGAATGCCTGGAAGGCCAAGCTGCTTGAAGACCTGTTCCGCATCACGCGCCGCCGTCTGGGCGGCGATGCGCGCAGCCTGGAGTCGAGCATGCAGCAACGACAGACCGCGGCGAAAGCCAAGCTCCTGCTCTATGCGATCAAGGCCGAAGCCTCGGAAAAACTCTGGTTGCAGCTCGATACGGCTTATTTCTTGCGCCACGATGTCGACGAGATTGCGTGGCACACGCGCCTGCTCAACTACCGCGTCGATGCTGCGGAGCCGGTGGTGAAGGCACGCCTTTCGCCCGCCGGCGAAGGTCTGCAGGTGATGATTTACGTGCGCGACCAGAAAGACCTCTTCGCGCGCATCTGCAGTTTCTTCGAACGCATCAGTTTTTCCATCGCCGAGGCCAAGATCTACACCACGCGCCACGGCTATGCGCTTGACAGCTTTCAGATCATGGATCCAAGCAACAAGCAGCCGCATTACCGGGATCTGATCGGATACATCGAATATGAACTGGCGCAGCGTCTGGCCAGCCAGGCGCCGCTGGAACCGCCGGCACAGGGACGCGTGAGCCGCCGGCTTAAACATTTTCCGATCACACCGGAAGTCACCATCGTTCCGGACGAACGCGGCCTCTACAAAGTCCTGTCCGTGACGGCCGGGGACCGGCCGGGCCTGCTGTCACGGGTTGCACGTTGCCTGGTTGAATACCATGTCAACCTGAACACCGCGAAGATCAACACACTGGGCGACCGCGCCGAGGACGTATTTCTGGTCAACGGCGAGGCGCTCGACGATCCGAAAACGGTCGTCCGCTTTGAGAGCGAATTGCTGCGGCAGTTGCAGAGTTAGTGTGTAGCCCCTACCCGGCCTGCACTGCTCAGTCGTCGCCGGGATCTTCGCCGGGAAAAAGCTCTTCCGTAAATCCGAACTGCCGCATGTCGCGAATGCGCATCGGATACAGCACGCCGATCAGATGGTCGCATTCGTGCTGCACGACGCGGGCATGAAAGCCCTCAGCTGTGCATTCGAAGGGTTTGCCGTATTCATCGAAGCCGCTGTAGTGCAGCCTGATGAAACGCGGCACCAGTCCGCGCATGCCCGGCACTGACAGGCAGCCCTCCCAGCCGTCCTCCATTTCATCATCGATGCGCGACAGTTTCGGGTTGATCAGTACCGTCTGCGGTACTTCTTCTGCATCCGGATACCGCGGATTCTGCTCGACCCCGAAAATTACTACCTGAATGCCGACGCCGATTTGCGGCGCCGCCAGTCCGGCGCCGTCAAGATCGTGCATGGTGTCGCGCATATCGGCGATCAGCGCGCGCAGTTCTGGCGTGTTGAATTGTTCGACCGGCCGCGCCTGCTCAAGCAACCGCGCATCGCCCATGCGCAGGACCTCTCTAATGGCCATTGGCACCCGCCATCTGCTCGATGATGGCGCGCACCCGCGCCATGCCGCCTTCGAGGATGGCGGCGATTTCCTGCATGGAGATCGATTCGGCACTGCCGCCGCGTCCGGCGGCGTGGTTGGCGACCACGGCAATGGCCGCATACGGCAGGCCGATTTCGCGCGCCAGTATCGTTTCGGGCATTGCGGTCATACCCACCATCGCCGCGCCGTCGCGTTCCAGCCGGTTAATTTCGGCGGCGGTCTCAAGGCGTGGGCCCTGGGTGGCGGCGTAAACGCCGCCGTCTATGATCGCGATGCCGGTATCGCGCGCCGCCGTCAAACAACGGGCTCGCAAGTCACGGTCATAGGGCCAGGTGAAGTCGACGTGCTGCACGCCGCGGTCTTCCAGCGTGTAAAACGTGGCGGGACGGCCGTGCGTGTAGTCGATGATCTGGTCGGGCACAGCGATGACGCCCGGCTGCATATCGGCGCGGATGCCGCCGACTGCCGCCACACCGACCACCTGCGTGACACCCTGCGCGTGCAGAGCCCAGATGTTGGCGCGATAGTTGACCTCGTGCGGCGGTATGGTGTGGCCGTAGCCGTGGCGCGCCAGAAAAACTATTTCTTTGCCGGCGATTTCGCCGAACGTCAACGGGCCTGATGGTTCGCCGTACGGCGTGCGCACCGCAAGGCGCCGCGTCACCGTCAAATTGGCCAGTTGGGTAAGCCCGCTGCCACCGATGATTGCAAGCATGCTGATCGCTTTTCAGTTCTGATGATTAATGCGGATCAAACGACCTGATCCGGTTTGAGGGCGTGGATGGACGGCAGATTGCGCCAGGCGCCCTTGACGTCCATGCCGTATCCAAACACATAGCGGTTCGGCAATTTGACCCCGACGAAATCCGCCGTCAGTGGTTTGGCGCGCCCGATGTCCTTGTCGGCAAAAACCGCACACAGAAATTGCCGTGCGCCGGCGGCCAGCACGCGCTCGCGGATGGCTGCCATCGTATGGCCCTCGTCGAGTATATCGTCGAGAACCAGCACGACGCGACCCTCCAGCGAAGCTTGCGGAAAAACCTTCCATTGAATGCCGCCGCCTACCGTGGCGTCGCCATAACGCGTCGCCTGGAGGTAATCGAAATCGAGCGGAAATTCCAGCCGCGTCAGCAATTGCCCGCTGAACACTACAGCCCCGCCCATCACGCTGAGGATCAGCGGATTCTGGTCGGCAAGCCGCGCTGAAATTTCCGTGGCAAGTCGTGCAAGCGCCGCGCGCACGCTGGCCGCCGAGCAGATTTCGTCGGCGTTTTGCAAAACATGTCTGGCCTGTTCGGGCGATAACATGCGGGAGCCCTATTTGCGGTGCATGGCGGCCAGATGCGCGGCAAATCCGCGGCCCACTTCCGGATGCCGCAGGCCGAACGCGACGTTGGCTTTCAGATAACCGAGTTTGCTGCCGCAATCGTAACGGGTGCCCTCGAACGGATAGGCCATGACCGTTTCCTCTGTGAGCAGCGCGGCGATCGCATCGGTCAGCTGAATTTCACCGCCCGCTCCGGCGCGCACCTTTTGCAAATGATGAAAAATGCGCGGCGTCAGCACATAGCGGCCGACCACGGCCAGCGTTGATGGTGCCTTCGAGGGTTGCGGTTTTTCAACGATCGAATTGACGCGGTACAGTTTGCCGCTGCGCGTACCTGGCGCAACAATGCCGTACTGTCTGGTATCGGCACGCGCGACCCGCTGCACGCCGAGCAGCGAACACTGCTGTTTCTTGTAAATATCGACCATCTGTTTCATGACTGGCGGGCGGCCATGGATCAGATCGTCGGCGAGTATCACTGCAAACGGCTGGTCGCCGACGACCGGCTGCGCACACAGCACGGCGTGGCCGAGGCCGAGCGCCTGCGGCTGGCGCAGGTAGATGCATTTCACATGGGGCGGAACGATTTCGCGGACTGCCCTCAGCATTTCACCCTTGCCCCGCGCCGTCAGTTCGGCCTCGACTTCAAAAGCACGGTCGAAATGGTCCTCGATCGCGCGCTTGCCGCGGCCGGTGATGAAAATCAGCTCCGTAATGCCGGCGGCAACCGCCTCTTCTACCGCGTACTGGATCAGCGGCTTGTCGACCACCGGCAGCATTTCCTTCGGGCTCGCCTTGGTGGCTGGCAGAAAACGCGTACCCAGGCCCGCAACCGGAAATACCGCTTTCCTGATAATGCTCATGGTCCATCCGATCGCTGCAAAAGATTTAACAAACCGGCCTCGTCCAAAATCGCGACGCCGAGTTCAACCGCCTTGACCTGTTTGCTGCCGGGATCGGCGCCACAAACGACGTAATCCGTTTTTTTCGACACGCTGCCCGTCACCTTTCCGCCGCAATCGCGGATGCGCTGTGTTGCCTCGTCGCGCGTCAAGTCCGGCAACGCTCCGGTCAGAACGAAGGTCTTGCCGTATACCGGCCCCGTCGTATTGACGGTCCGTCGCTCACTTTCCTCAAACCGCACGCCCGCAGTGATCAATTCGGTAACGACCTGCCGATTGTGCGGCTCGGCGAAGAATCCGGCAATACTGTGGGCGACGACAGGCCCCACGTCAGGCACCTGCAGCAGTGATGCCGTGTCAGTATTCATGATCGCATCAATGCCGCCGAAGTGGCGGGCCAGGTCCTGCGCCGTGCTTTCGCCGACGTTGCGGATACCAAGCGCGAACACAAAACGCGCCAGCGTCGTCTGTTTGCTCTTTTCAATGGATTCGACAAGGTTCGTTGCGGACTTCTCGGCCATGCGTTCAAGGCCGGCGAGCGCTTCGACGTTGAGCGCGTAAATATCCGCGGGCGTTCGCACCAACGCGCGTTCCACCAACTGGTCGACGAGCTTCTCGCCGAGCCCCTCAATGTCGATGGCGCGGCGGCTGGCGAAATGCAACAAGGCCTGCTTGCGTTGGGCCGGGCAATAAAGCCCCGCGCTGCAGCGCGCAACGGCCTCGTCCTCGGCTTTGCGCGTGTCCGAGCCGCAGACCGGACATTGCACAGGCATCACAAACGGTGCCGCACCCTGCGGCCGTTTTTCAGTGAGCACTCTGACCACTTCCGGAATCACATCGCCGGCGCGCCGCACCACCACTGCGTCGCCGACACGGACGTCCTTACGCTGCACTTCATCCTCGTTGTGCAGCGTGGCATTGGTGACGGTCACACCGCCGACCGTCACGGGTGCGAGGCGCGCTACCGGCGTCAATGCACCGGTGCGCCCGACCTGCACATCGATGGCTTCAACCACGGTGACGGCCTCCTCGGCCGGAAATTTATGGGCGAGCGCGAAACGCGGCGCGCGCGAAACAAATCCGAGTGTATTTTGCGCGGCAAGCAGATCAACCTTGTAGACAACGCCGTCGATATCGAAGGGCAGCTTCGCGCGCCGTTCACCGATGTCATGGAAATATTCGAGCAGGCCGTCGAGACCCGCCGCGACGCGGCGCTCGCTGGTCACCGGAAATCCCCAGCCCGCCAAGCCGTCCAGGGTTTCAGAATGGCGCTTGTAGGTTCCGCTGGCGGCGGCATCGGTGCCATAGGCGAAGAATGTCAGTGGACGCGTTGCGGTAACGCGTGGATCAAGCTGTCGCAATGAACCAGCGGCGGCATTGCGCGGATTGGCAAAAGTCTTCTCACCGCGCTCGGCCTGACGTACGTTGAGGCGGGCGAAGTCCGACTTCAGCATCAACACTTCGCCGCGTACCTCGAGTCTCGCCGGAGGCTGGGCGCCGCGCAGTCGCAGCGGTATCGAACGCACCGTGCGCAAATTAGCCGTGACGTCCTCGCCCGTGGTGCCGTCGCCGCGCGTCGCGCCTGACACCAACAGGCCATTTTCATAAACGAGGCTGACAGCAAGTCCGTCGAACTTCGGTTCGGCCGCATATTCGACGCGGTCCGTACCGAGCGCTTCACGCACGCGGCGGTCGAAGGCCTCGACTTCCTCGCGATCAAAGGCATTGTTGAGCGAGAGCATAGGGGTTGCATGACGGATTTCCGCAAACGCCGCGAGCGGCGCCGCGCCGACGCGCTGGGTCGGTGAATCGGGCGTCAACAGTTCGGGGTGGGCCAGCTCCAGCGCCTGCAGTTCGCGGAACAGGTGGTCGTATTCCGCATCCGAAACCGTTGGCTGGTCGAGAACGTAGTAACTGTGATTGTGCTGCTCGATTGCGGCGCGCAGTTCGGCGGCCTGCACCCGGATGGCCGGAGATGGCGCCATTTAACCGAACAGGCGCAGCGCCCGTGCCCCGCCGGCGGCGATGCGTCCCGCCTCCATCTTGGCGAGAATGCCTTCGAGCTGCTTGCGGATGGCGGTAATTGCCGCATCCGACAACTGCGAGCGGTTGTCATCGACCAGAGTGCCATCAAGTTCGCCGGCAAAATCGCGCGCGGTCGCCAGCATGGCATCGAAGGCGTCGAGAGCGCCGGTCACGCGCGGCACATCCAGTAGAAAAGTGATGCCTCGTGTATTCAGGGCACGGAGTTGTTCAGGCATGAACGGCATCGGCTCGTGATTGTCGAGCGAATAAATGACATCGCCCGCCGCGCTGCGCGCATAAAAAACGCCTGCGGGCTCCAGGCGCAGGCCGCATTTTTCCGCCAACGCGCGGATACGGTTTCCGGTAAAAGGATTGCCGTCGGCGGTCACCACGTTAATGCCGATCGCAATATCGACATCCGCGCAAAAGCGGTCGAGTTGCACGGCCATCGCATGCACGGCCTCGACTTCAAGACATTTGATCTGGCCGCTCCGCGCCTCGGCCCACGCCGCCACGGCGTCCCTGAATGCGGCGAGATGCTGCTGGGTCACGCAGCCGGTGCGGTTGGATATCTGCATGGCAAACCGCAGGCGCGCATACGAACTGCCGGCGCCGGCGTCCACCCAATCACCGCTGGCCTCCTCGTAGCCTTCGGCAAGAACGGTCTTACCGGTTTCCGCCATCATTTCGCGCAACTGGTCGCGCAATTCGGCACCGTCTGCGGCAGCACGCAGTGTCACCTCAACGACAAAATCAATGACCGGATCGATTGCGATTACCGGTGCGATTGCGGGCGTTCTGCCGACCGGCAGCGCAGGCGCGGCATCAATATTGATCGTCGGCTCGACCCGCTCTGCGACCGCGCTGTCGCCGCCCAGCAGCACGTCGGGGTGTTCGCGTGCAAATGCCTGCTCGGTGCGCCGGCGCAACTGGCGCTCCTGCCACAGGTTAAACAGCCAGACCCCGGCGACCACCACGGCGCCGATTGCGAGCAGGCTGATTTGCAGGTCGCTCATGAACTCAGGCAACTTCGGCGAGTTTCATGGCCTCTTCGATGTCTACCGCGACCACCCGCGAGACACCGGCCTCCTGCATGGTGATACCGATCAGTTGATTGGCCATTTCCATCGTGATCTTGTTGTGGCTGATGAACATGAACTGTGAGTTTACCGACATTTTCTGCACCAGCTTGCAGAAGCGTTCCGTATTGCTGTCGTCGAGCGGGGCGTCCACCTCGTCGAGCAGGCAGAACGGCGCGGGATTGAGCTGGAACATGGCGAATACCAGCGACAAAGCGGTCAGCGCCTTTTCACCGCCGGAGAGCAGATGGATCGAGCTGTTCTTCTTGCCCGGCGGCTGCGCGATGACCTGCACACCCGCATCGAGAATTTCCTCGCCGCTCAACACCAGACGCGCCTGCCCGCCACCGAACAGCGTCGGGAACAATTCGCCGAAATGGCCGTTGACGACGTCGAAGGTGTGCTGCAGGCGTTCGCGCGTCTCTCGGTCGATGCGGTGAATCGCGTCTTCCAGCGTGGACAGTGCGGTGTTCAGGTCGAGCGATTGCGAGTCGAGGTATTCCTTGCGCTGCTGTGAGGTATCGAGTTCGTCTAGCGCCGCCAGGTTGACCGCACCCAGGGTCGCAATCTCATTGGAGAGGCGCGTGATATCGGCCTGCAATGCGCCCGAACGCTTGCCTTTTTCCAGATGTGGCTCGAGTTCCGTCTCGTTGGCACTGACCTCGAACAATTGCTGCGAGTACTGTTCTTCAGTGAGACGGGCCTCCTGCTCCTTGAGTTTGGCGTCATTGATGCGCTCGCGGATCGGGTCGAGGCCCTGCTCGATCATCAGCCGGTCTTGCTCGGTCTGGCGCAATGCGGTTTCCGCGGCTTCGAGCGCATCGCGCGCCGCCGCCACCGCATGTTCTCTTTCCGTACGGATTTGCAGCACGCGGTCGAGTTCGGTGGTGAGCGGCGTTTCGTCGAGATCGAGCAGTTCCGCTTCGTCTTTGGAAATGCCGGCCTGCACTGCAGCGACGTTTTCGCGCACAAGGCGCATTGCGTTGTCGACTTCGCCGATTTTGTTACTGCAGGTTTTTAAATGGAACGCTGCTTCCTGCGCATTGCGGTCGGCCTGCGAAATGGCCTGGCGCTGGCGCTCCAGTGCCGCATCGGCCTCCGCATATGCGGCCAGCGCGGCGGCCAGCTGTGCCTGTAATTCGATGCGCTGTTTGTCGCGCTGCATGGCGTTGGTCTGCGCAGAATCATGCTGTGCGCGTTCCTGCCCGGTCTGCGCGTCGATCTCGGCGAGTTCCTTGGTGATTTGCTCGCCGCGTTGCGTGATGCGCTGTGCCTGCTCGGAAAAACGCGTGATTTCAAGTTCCGCTTCGTGCGATTGCCGGCGCGTTTGATCGAGTTCCAGGCGCAATGTCGCCAGCATCGCCTGATGTTCCTCGAAAGCCGCATCGGCTGCGGCATTGCGTGCGCGCTGCACGGCGAGTTCTTCCTGTCGCGCCGAGAGTTGCCCGCCCAGTTCTTTGAGTTCGCGTTCGCGCGACAACACACCGTGCAAATCCGAATCCGGCGCATGGAAGCTGACGCTATGACGCGTGAACACATGGCCGTCGGCGGAAACGAGCAGCGCCCCTGCCGGCAACTGGTGCCGTTGGGCCAGGCCGGCGTGACGATCTACTACCACGTAGACCTGGTGCAGCCAGTCGTGCAGGGCAGCGGTGGCGGCGGAATTTTTACCGCGCACGTATGACGCAAGCGGACGCAGATCGCCCAGCGCGACCGGCGCCACGTCGGCGGCACCGTCGCCTGCATAGACAGTCATCTTGCCCGGCGGCAGTTCGCCGACCCAGCGCGCGGCATCTTCCAGATTACCGAGAGAAATACCGTTGAGGCGTTCGCGCAACACGGCTTCCAGCGCATCTTCCCAACCGGCCTCGATTTCGACGTCCTGCCACAAGCGGCGCGACGAATCGAGTTGGTGCGAAGTCAGCCAGCCATCCATGCCTTCGCTGCGACCGATGCGATCCTGGATCTGGCGCAGGGCACTGACACGCGCCTCAAGTGAGGCGACCTGCTGCGCTGCCGTTTCAACGGCGGCTGCGCATTCACGTAGCGCCGCGTCGAGTTCGGGTACACGCGCTTCCTGCGTTTCAAGATTGGCACGCTGATCATGCTGGCGCGCCTCGAGTTCTTCGTGTGCCGCGCTCAACCGCTGGAATTCGACATCATCCGGCGGCGGCAACGCGGTTTTTTCCTCGCGCAGACGTTGTTCGCGCTGGGCCAGTTGCGCCAGAATCTTCAGAGCATGTTCGCAGCGGGTTTGCTCGAGTTGCAGTTCCTGCGCGTTGTCCGAGGTCGTCTGTTGCAGCGCATCGCGGCCGGCGAGCGCATCGCGGAAAGCCTGCTCGGCGACCGGCAGACGTTCGCTTTCGGCGGCGTGCGCCAGGCGGCCCGCTTCGGCGGCTTGCTGCGCGCGCCCTTCTTCGAGCCGCCACTCGTCGAGGCTCGCCTGCTGGGACTGCAATTGCGACTCGCCCTGCTGCAACTGGTTGCGCAAATCAGCCAAACGCGCTTCGACGCGATGGCGGTTTTCACGGACATGCTGGATCTGCTGCTCAACGCGCGCGAATTCGGCATTGGTTTCGTAGAGCTGGCCCTGCGCGTCATGGACGGCATCACCGGCGGCGTGGTGGCGCTGGCGCAGTTCTTCAAGCGCGCTTTCGGTTTCGCGCAGCAGTGCGGTCTGCGCTTCGAGTTCGACGCCCAGTTTTTCGATGTCGCGGACGCAACGCTCGCGCGTCGCACTCGCATCGCGCTTTTTGCGCAGCCATAACAGGTTCTGCGAGAAGCGCAGCTCGTCCTGCAGAGTGTGATAACGGCTTGCCACCTCGGCCTGCGCACTCAGGTGTTCGAGCTGCTTGTCGAGTTCGGTGCGGATGTCGTCCACGCGGAGCAGGTTCTCGCGGGTGTCGGCCAGACGCGCCTCGGTTTCCTTGCGCCGTTCACGATACTTGGAAACGCCGGCGGCTTCTTCGAGGAATACGCGGAGTTCTTCGGGCTTAGCCTCGATGATCCGGGAAATCATGCCCTGTTCGATGATCGCGTAGGCGCGGGCGCCGACGCCGGTGCCGAGAAAAATATCGGCGATATCGCGCCGACGGACGTGAATGTTGTTGATGTAATAGGACGAGTCACCGTCGCGCTCGAGCAGGCGTTTGACCGAGATTTCCGCATAGGTGGCCCATTGGCCGCCCGCCTTGCCTAGGCTGTTGTCGAATATAAGCTCGACACTGGCGCGATTGACCGGCTGGCGGTTGCCCGAGCCGTTGAACAGTACATCCTGCATGGTTTCGCCGCGCAGGTGTTTTGCCGACGATTCGCCGAGCACCCAGCGCACCGCATCGATGATGTTGGACTTGCCGCAACCATTGGGGCCCACGATGCCGACGAGTTGTCCGGGAACGGGAATATGCGTCGGATCGACGAACGACTTGAATCCGGCCAATTTGATTTCAGTTAGACGCAATTTTTTCTTCTATGCAGAGTTATAATCAAAAGCGAATTCACAACAAATTTCGCCGGCCATTTTAACTGAATTGTCTCGACTGCCCTAATGCCCAGCAAGCCCAAAAAAACCCTTGACACCTTCCCCAATCCGCAGCCGCAACGCGACTATCGGATTCGCATGGAAATACCGGAGTTTACCTGCCTGTGTCCGAAGACCGGGCAGCCGGATTTCGCCACGCTCTATCTGGATTACGTGCCGGATCGCAAATGCGTCGAGCTGAAAAGTCTCAAGCTCTATGTCTGGTCATTCCGCAACGAAGGCGCGTTTCACGAAGCCGTCACCAACCAAATACTCGACGATCTGGCCGCCGCAACGCGGCCCCGCTTCATGCGGCTGACCGCGCGGTTTTATGTGCGCGGCGGCATCTTTACGACCGTGGTCGCCGAGACCCGCAAGCGCGGCTGGCGCTTACTGGAAAAAGTTGATCTTGACGCCATGCCGGGTCAGGCAAGCATCCGGTAACGTCGCGGCTACGCCGTCATGCATTGGCTGTAAAGGCCGCCGCAACCCCCGTATAATTAACGCTTTGCCCGAAGCGCGCATGAATCCAGATCTCGACCGGCTGCAGAGTTACCCGTTTCAGAAGCTGAACGCGCTGCTGGACGGCGCCAAGCCAAACCCGCAACTCAAACCCGTCAGCCTCTACATCGGCGAACCCAAGCACCCGACGCCGCAGTTTATTCGTCAGGCGATCACCGACAACCTCGACGGCTTGGCTGTTTATCCGACGACGCTGGGTGCCGAAGGCCTGCGCATCGCTATTGCCGACTGGCTCAAACAACGTTACGGCCTCAAGGAAATCAGCGCGCAAACCGAGATCATCCCGGTCAACGGCAGCCGTGAGGCGCTCTACGCTTTTGCGCACACCATCGTCGACCGCAGCAAGCCGCAGCCCGCGGTGGTCGTGCCGAATCCGTTCTACCAGATCTACGAAGGCGCGGCGCTGCTGGCCGGTGCCGAGGCGCAGTTCCTGCACAATCTGCCGGCGAACAATTTTTCTGCCGATTACGCGCAATTGCCGGACGAGGTCTGGCGCCGCACCCAGCTGATTTACGTCTGTTCGCCCGGCAATCCGACCGGCCGTGTGATGGACATGAACGATTGGAAGGCGCTGTTCGATCTATCCGACCGCTACGGGTTTGTCATTGCTTCCGACGAATGTTATTCGGAAATCTATTTCGACGAAAAAAATCCGCCTATCGGCGCATTGCAGGCGGCACAACATTTCGGGCGCACCGGCTATCCTCGGCTGGTTGTGTTCTCCAGCCTGTCGAAGCGTTCCAACTGCCCCGGCATGCGCTCCGGCTTTGTCGCCGGCGACGCGCAGATTCTGAAAAAATACCTGCTCTACCGCACCTATCAAGGCTGCGCCATGAGTCCGCCCATCCATGCCGCCAGTATCACGGCGTGGCGCGACGAAACTCACGTGGTCGAAAACCGCCGCCTCTACCGCGACAAATTCGAAGCCGCCATGAAGATCCTCGGCAATACGCCCGGCGTGCAAATGCCGGACGCCGGCTTTTACCTCTGGATCGATGCGCGGCGCGACGACACCGTGTTCACGCGCGAGTTGTACGAACAGTTCAACGTCACCGTGCTGCCGGGCAGCTATCTCGCACGCACGGCACGCGGCACTAACCCCGGCCGTAACTTCGTGCGTGTCGCCCTGGTCGCCTCGACAGCCGAATGCACTGAGGCGGCACAACGTATTGCCGATTTTATTACTCGCAACTGACCACTCAACGGACCCTTCATCATGAGCGAACTCCAAACCACCATCGAACAAGCCTGGGAAAAACGCGCGGAACTTGCACCAGGCACCACGCCGGCGCGCATCGGTGCTGCGGTCAAGGAAGTGATCGACGGCCTCGATTGCGGAAAACTGCGCGTGGCGGAAAAGATCAACGGCGCGTGGACTGTCCATCAGTGGATCAAGCAGGCGGTGCTGTTGTCCTTCCGTATTGAAGACAATGTACCGCTGGCCGGCGCCGCCACGCAGTATTTCGACAAGGTGCCGGGCAAGTTTGCCAAATATTCCAAAGACGATTTCACGCGCGGCGGGTTCCGCGTGGTGCCGCCGGCGATGGTGCGGCGCGGTGTGTTTATCGGCAAGAACGCGATCCTCATGCCCTCCTACGTCAACATCGGCGCCTACGTCGACGAAGGCACCATGGTCGACACCTGGGCCACCGTCGGTTCGTGCGCGCAGATCGGCAAGAATGTCCACCTCTCCGGCGGCGTCGGCATCGGTGGTGTGCTTGAGCCGCTGCAGGCCAACCCGACGATCATCGAAGACAACTGCTTTATCGGTGCGCGCTCGGAAATCGTTGAGGGCGTTATCGTCGAAGAAGGTTCCGTCATCTCGATGGGCGTGTTCATCGGCCAAAGCACCAAGATCTACGACCGCGCCAGCGGTGAGGTCATTTACGGACGTGTTCCTGCGGGGTCGGTGGTGGTTTCGGGTTCTTTGCCCTCGGGCGACGGAAAATGCCAGCTCTATTGCGCCGTTATCGTCAAACGCGTCGACGCAAAAACGCGTGCGAAAACCAGTATTAACGATCTCCTGCGCAGCGATTAGCGCGCTGCGGCTGCGGAACCGCATCAATCCGCCACAGGCTTTCAAATTTAACTAAAAGACGGCACAATAGCCTTTGATTTGACAGGAGTTACCAGCGGCGATGGGCTTACTCGACGATTTAAAACAGCAGGCCGACACCCTCCGGCAGAAGGAGCAGGTTTCTCAGGAAGAAATCAACCAGAACCTGCTGCTCGCGCACGCCAAGCTGAAAGACGCTCTGCACTATTGGGTCGAGCTGTTTAATTCCCTCAATGTGATCAAGCCGTCGATCATCCGCGTCTATTATCTCGAGGGCGGCGCCACCCGCATGGATGATCTGCATCAGTCCGACTACAACGTGAACGGTCGCCGCCTGACGCTGGATCACAAGGACTACATCGAGGCCATCATCCTGCGTTTCCGCTGCGCCTCGGACCAGAAACTCACGATCGAAAAACAGACCGACCCGGTTGTGCAGCGGCTACGCGAGCACCTGTGGACCAACAACCTGAAGTTCGACCTCAAGGAAATCCGCAACGAGCGCGGTTACGTCGAGCGTGGCATTTTCACGATGAACTGCGAAGTCCCGGTCATGGTGACGATGGTCGGCGACCTGGAAAACGGTCGTATCAAGATCACCTGCAAGAACCTCGAAAAGTTCGGCGAATTCACCAACATTTATGACCTTGAAGAGTTCAACAAGGAAGTGCTGGAGGAACTCGGCAAGGTGATCATCGCCAAGCCCAACAATTTCCGCGCGCTGGGCCGCCACCAGGAATCAATGCGCGCCACCGCGCCGCGCCCGGTTGCCGAGTCCGAAATGCGCCAGCCGTCACCGCCGCAAGCCCCGACGGAAGACATCAGCGATCCGACCAAGAGTTTTCTCGGCAGCATCAAGTCCATCCTGAAGCGCTGACGTTATGGCCATGTTCGTCGATCCGTTGTTCAAACTGATGTCTGACAAACAGGCGTCGGACATGTTCTTTACGGTCGGCGCGCCGATTCAGATCAAGATCAACGGCGTCGTCATGCCGGTCAATCCGCAAGTTCTCGACGGCCCGACCTGCAAGAAGGTCTGCTACGAACTGATGTCTGAAGCGCAGATCAAGGAGTTCGAAGAAAAGCTGGAGATGAATTTTGCGGTCGGCCGCGCCGAACTCGGCAGCTTCCGCGTCAATATCTTCCGTCAGCGCGGCGCCGTCGCGATGGTGATCCGCTTTATCAAGCCCGACATTCCGACGATCGAGCAATTGAAACTGCCATCGGTGCTCAAAGAGATCGTGATGGAAAAGCTCGGCATGATCATCATCGTCGGCTCCACCGGGTCGGGCAAATCGTCCTCGATGGCCGCAATGATCGATTATCGCAATGCGACCAGGACCGGGCACATCCTGACGATTGAAGACCCGATGGAGTTCTCCTACAAGCACAAGAAATCGATCGTCAATCAGCGTGAAGTCGGCATGGACACCCTTTCCTACGACGACGCCCTGATCAGCGCCATGCGCGAAGCGCCCGACCTGCTGATGATCGGCGAAATCCGCGACAAGCCGACGCTGCAAAGCGCGCTGCTGTTCGCGCAGACCGGCCATTTGTGCATGTCGACGCTGCACGCCAATAACAGTTATCACGCGCTGAACCGCATTATCAATTTTTTCCCGCGCGAGGCGCGTGACGCACTGTTTGCCGATCTGGCGATCAGTCTGCGCTGCGTGATCTCCCAGCGCCTGGTGCGCAGCAAGGATGGCGGACGCCTGCCGGCGATTGAAATCATGCAGAACACTGCGCATATTGCCGAGCTGATTAAAAAGGGCCAGATCAACGATATCAAGGACGCGATGGAGCAAAGCCTTGCACCCGGCAGCCAGACCTTTGAGCAATCGCTCTATCAGCTCTACAGCAGCGGCCAGATCACGATTGAAAATGCGCTGGCGAATGCGGATTCGGCGACCAACCTGCACTGGCTGATCAGCAATGCCGGCAAACCGCCCACCGACGCAGGCAAGAACGACGAGCCCTCCCAGTCGGGCGTGCCGAGTGCGCCGGCAGACGACCTCAGCAGCATCAAACTCAACCTCGACATGGTGTGAGCGCCCCGCCGCGCCCGCGCCGTTCTCCTGCATCAGCCACCCTTGCTGACCTGCTGGCACAAGCCACACGGAGACTCGCGCGCGCGCGCCTGATCTACGGTCACGGCAACATCGACGCGCGCGAGGAAGCCGTCATTCTGGTTGCGCATGCCATCGGATTGCCGCCTTCCAAACTGGATCCTGGTGCGCTGAAGAAACGTGTGACCGAGGCAGACCATCGGCGCGCACTGGCATTGGTCGCCACGCGTATCGAAAAGCGCGTGCCCGCCGCTTATCTCACGCATGAAGCATGGCTGCAGGGGCTGCGTTTTTACGTTGACGAACGCGTCATCGTGCCGCGTTCCTTCATTGCCGAATTGCTCTCCGCGCAACTCGAACCGTGGATCAATGATCCGGCCGGGGTGCACAAAGCGCTCGACCTCTGCACCGGTTCGGCCTGCCTCGCCATCCTGCTCGCGAAGATGTTTCCGCGCGCACGTGTCGATGCCGCTGATCTGTCGCTACCGGCGCTGGAAGTGGCGCGCCGCAACGTTACGCGCTTCCGCCTTGGCAAACGCCTGCGTCTGGTGGAATCGGATTTGTTCGAGGCGCTGGGCAAAACGCGTTACGACCTGATCATCAGCAATCCACCCTACGTCGCGGCTGCCGTCATGCGCAGGTTGCCGCCCGAATACCGGCGCGAGCCGGCAATGGCGCTTGCTGGTGGCGAAGACGGGTTCAGTCTGGTCGATATCATTCTGGCGCAGGCGGCACGCCATCTGACACCCGATGGCACGCTGGTGGTTGAAATCGGGCACCACCGGCGCCGCATCGAAGCCTGCTATCCGCGCCTGCCTTTTATCTGGCCGGAAACCAGCGGTAGCGACGATTGCGTCTTCGTGCTCAGGCGCGCCGACCTCGTGGCGCCGGGGGCGCTTCAACGGCGGCCTGCGCGGCGTCCAGCCATTTGACGAATCGTCGCGTTTCGTCGGCGCTCAATTCGTAACTGTGTCCGCGTTTGACGCGCGCCGGCAATTCGACCGGGCCGTAACGCACACGCATCAGCCGGCTGACCGTAAAGCCGAGATGTTCGAACAGGCGGCGGATTTCACGGTTGCGCCCTTCGCGCAGCACGACGTGATACCACTGGTTGGAGCCCTCGCCGCCGCGCGACTCGACTGACACGCAACGTGCGACGCCGTCTTCGAGTTCGATGCCGTTCAGCAATTGCTGGACCTGGTCTTCGCGCAGATTGCCAAGGATGCGCACCGCGTATTCACGCTCCATTTCGAAACGCGGATGCATCAGCCGGTTGGCCAGCTCCCCCGAGGTGGTAAACAGCAGCAACCCGCAGGAATTAAAATCGAGGCGCCCAACCGTGATCCAGCGCGCACCGGAAATCTTCGGCAGATGGTCGAACACGCTGGGACGGCCGCGTGGATCGTTGCGACTGGTGATTTCGCCTTCAGGTTTGTGATAAATCAGCACGCGCGGCAACCCCGCTTCGGGGCGTGCGCGAATGGTGCGGTTGCCGACCTTGATCTGGTCGCCGCTGCCGACACGCATGCCCAGCGTTGCTGCTTTGCCGTTGACGGTCACGCGGCCGTCGCTGATCCACTCTTCCATCGTGCGCCGCGAGCCGAGTCCTGCCTGCGCGAGTATTTTCTGCAGCTTCTGCGTGGCGTTTTCATCGCCATTGGCGTCGCTGTCGCGCGCGCGGTCGGTATGTTTGGTCGGCCGCGGTTTGCGCGGCGCCGGTTCCGGCTTGCCGCGTGGACCGCGGTTATCTGGGCGCGTCATGCTGTCGGGCCGATGGCGCGGCGTTCGATGACCGCCTGCGCCAGCGTTCCGCTGTCAACGTGTTCGAGCTCGCCGCCGACCGGCAGTCCGCGCGCAATGCGGCTGACTCTGATGCCGCGGGCAACCAGCATTTCCGCGGCGTAATGCGCGGTGGCTTCGCCTTCGACGGTGAAATTGGTGGCAACGATGACTTCGGCGACGATGCCGTCGGTTGCGCGTGTGAGTAAACGGTCAAGATGTATGTCCTTCGGGCCGATGCCGTCGAGCGGCGAGAGACGTCCCATTAATACGAAATAGAGCCCTTGATAACAGGCCGCCTGCTCCATCATCAGCATGTCCGCCGGCGTTTCCACAACGCACAGCTGGCGCCCGTCGCGGCGCGGCGAACGGCACAGCGTGCAAACGGTTTCCTCGGTAAACGTATTGCAGCGTTCGCAATGGCGTATCAGTTCAAGCGCTCCGCCCAGCGCCTGCGCCAGCCGGCCGGCACCGGCGTGATCACGCTGCAACAGATGGTAGGCCATGCGCTGCGCTGATTTCGGCCCGACACTGGGCAGGCAGCGCAGGGCGTCGATCAGTTCTTCGAGGCTGGAGGGATTTTTCATGAGTGATGGTTGAACGCAACGACCGTGAAACACACCGGCAGTCGGCGCGCCGGTTTCAGAACGGCATTTTGAAGCCGGGCGGCAGTCCCATGCCCGCCGTCATGCCACCGAGTTTTTCCTGGGTCGTTGCCTCAACCTTGCGCACCGCGTCGTTAAACGCGGCCGCAACCAGATCTTCCAGCATTTCCTTGTCGTCCTTCAGCAGGCTGTCGTCGATGATCACGCGTTTGACGTCGTAACGGCAGGTCATCACCACCTTGGTCATGCCCGCGCCCGCCTGCCCTTCGACCTCAACCGTCGCCAATTGATCCTGCATGCGCTTCATGTTCTCCTGCATTTGCTGGGCCTGTTTCATCAGGCCGGCAAGGCCGCCTTTCATGTTCATGTCGACTCCTTTTCAGTCCGCCTATTGCATGGGCTTGATCGATGCGGGCACCACCCGCGCATCGAAGTTTTCTATCAGATCGCGCACAAATGGATCGCCGTCGATGGCCTTGGCGGCTTCACTCAGTTGTTCTTTCTGTTCGCGGTCGCGCACCGCCGCCACGGTTTTTCCATCGACCTGGCCGACGCTGATCTCGAGTTTGATCTTGGTGCCGATGTGTACTTCGAGCGCCTGCTGCAACCGTTCCAGATAAGAACGGCTGTTCAGATGACGCTGCGCATGCGCCACGCAAAGTTCGAGTTTTCCGTCCTGCCATGACACCAGTTCACAATTGTGGGCAAGCATGCGTTCCATGCCGGCCAGCGGCAGTCCGCCGACAAATGTCGTCCAGTCGCCTTCAATCGAGGTCTTTTTTTTTGAGACTGCGGATGGCTGCGCCGCGCCGCCTGCAGCGGCAGCCGGTGCCGGCACGGCCGCCGGCGTTGTGCGCTGTTGAGACATGCCGCCTGCCGCAGGCGTAAATGCCAGCATGCGCATCAGCGTCATCGTGAAGCCGGCATATTCATCCGGCGCGTAGCCGATTTCCTGGCGCCCCTGCAGCGCGATCTGGTAGAGCAGCTGGACCTCTTCCGCACCCAATGCCGCAGCCATCTCGACGAGATGCGCGCGATCGGGATCATCGTCGGCGATGGCGGCCGGGATTGCCTGCACCAGCGCAACACGATGCAACAAGGCACCGAGGTCCTGCAGGGCATTTTCAAATGACAGGCTGCGCTCGGCCATGCGGTCGGCCACTGCAATCAGCGCTGCGCCGTCAGTGGCGCGCAGGGCGGTCAGAATGTCAAACAGGTATTCGCGTTCGACGCTGCCGAGCATGGCGCGCACCGCCGCCGTTTCGACGCGACCGCCGCCATGCGCGATTGCCTGGTCAAGCAGGCTCAGGCTGTCGCGCAGGCTGCCGCGCGCGGCGCGCGCCAGCAGGCCCAGGGCTTCGTCCTCGAACTCGATTTTTTCGAGATCCAGCACCTTGGCCAGTTGCCCGCGGATCTGCGCCTGCGGAATCTGTTTTAAATTGAATTGCAGGCAGCGCGACAGCACGGTAATCGGCATTTTCTGCGGATCCGTGGTGGCCAGTATGAATTTTACGTGTGCCGGCGGCTCCTCGAGCGTCTTCAACATTGCGTTAAATGCATGTGAGGTCAGCTGATGAACTTCGTCAATAATGTATACCTTGAATTGTCCGGAAGTCGGGGCGTAAATCGCCTGCTCAAGCAAGGTGGTCATTTCCGAAATGCCGCGGTTGGAAGCGGCATCGAGTTCGATCAAGTCGACATACCTGCCGGCATCGATATCCGTGCATGTTCTACACTTGCCGCAAGGCGTGGCGGTGACCCCGGTTTCGCAATTCAAAGCCTTCGCGATGATTCGAGCCAGCGTTGTCTTGCCGACGCCACGGGTGCCGGTAAAGAGATAAGCGTGATGCAGGCGTTGCTGGGTAAGCGCGTTGCTCAGCGCCTTGACGACGTGCTCCTGCCCGACCAATTCAGCAAAAGATTTTGGCCGCCATTTGCGGGCGAGGACTTGGGTCACGATGGTTCTATGCTGGGAGGATCAGCCGGCGCACCTGGATGCGCCGCCGGCCGCACGCCCGTCGCGTTAGAAGTGATACTGCAGACGGACGATGTTGTAATTGATGCCCTGGTTCGGCGCTTTGATGCCGGCATTCGACAGATGCTGATAGCGATAGCCGATGTCGAACTGCCCCTTATCGCCGAAACGGACGCCGGCGCCGACGTGGTCGCCAAACTGGAAGCTGCTGCCGAACTGGCGTTGCGCGCCGACAAAAGTCTTGGACAGGAAATGGAAGCCCACGGCTAGTTCAGCGTAGGGCGCAATCCCCGAGATCGTGTTCTGCTGCACACGGAAGGTCGGCGTCAGGCCGATTTCGGCGATGCTCGTTGTCGAGTAACCGCCGGTCTGGAACGGGCTTTTGTTGTCCCAATAACCGACGTCCACATCCCAGAAGCCGCCGATGTGCCAGTCGCCAAACTCGACCAGTTTCTTGTTCCAGTCCCATTGCATGCCGAGGCGATACAGTTTAACGCTGGCATTCCCGGAGTCCGATTTGCCATATTCAAAGGAGTAGCCATCAACGGCAAAAGCCGCCGGACTGGCGGCAAGCAGGGCTGCGACAATCATTGAGCGAATCTTCAGCATGTTGTCCTCAATTGGGTGTGCAAATTTGCGATAGCACGATGATATCGCAAAAGAAATGGGGAGGCGAGCCTTGTCCCCGGCACTTGCAATAAATAGCTGTGGCTGCTTCCTTCCGGACCTGACCAGATTCACTACCTTGCAATGCGGGGGGGCCCGCCATGGTGTTGCAACCGCCATTATGCCTGTTGCCGCCGGACACGGCGAGAACTTCCAGTACCAAACCGGTGAACCGCGGAGCGCGTGATACAATTTTTTCAAACACAATAAACGCAACCACCGCGGAGGACTGTATGTCGACCCAGACCATCGAATCCGTCTTGAACGAAACGCGCACGTTTGCGCCGGATGCCGCTTTCGTCAAACAGGCCAATATTTCCGGGATGGCCGCCTATGACGCCCTGTGCGCCGAGGCGGAGAAGGATTTCACCGGTTTCTGGGCAAAACAGGCGCGCGAACACGTGCTCTGGCAAAAACCGTTCACGCAGATCCTCGACGAATCGAACGCGCCCTTCTTCAAGTGGTTTGTCGACGGGAAACTCAACGCCTCCTACAACTGCCTCGACCGTCACCTCAACACGCAGCCCGACAAGGTTGCGATCATTTTCGAGGCGGACGACGGCAAACTCACAAAAATCAGCTACCGCGAATTGCACAAACGCGTTTGCACGATGGCCAACGGCCTGAAAAGCCGCGGCATCAAAAAAAGCGATCGCATTCTGATCTACATGCCGATGTCGATCGAAGCTGTGGTGGCGATGCAGGCCTGCGCGCGCATCGGCGCCATCCATTCGGTGGTGTTCGGCGGGTTCTCGGCGAAAAGCGTGCATGAGCGCATCATCGACGCCGGCGCAGTCGCCGTATTGACCGCCGACGAGCAAATGCGCGGTGGCCGCGCCATCGCCCTTAAGGCAGCAGTAGACGAAGCCCTGACGCTCGGCGGTTGCGACTTCCTGAAGACGGTGGTGGTCTTTCAACGCACCGGCGGCAAAGTGCAGTGGGACGACAAACGCGACGTCTGGTTGCACGATCTGCTCAAGGGGCAGGCGGAAACCTGCGAACCGGAATGGGTGGAAGCCGAGCATCCGCTGTTCATTCTCTATACCTCCGGCTCGACCGGCAAACCCAAGGGCGTGCAGCATTCGACCGGGGGTTACCTGCTGCACGCCATCCTGACGATGAAGTGGACCTTCGATTACAAAGACAGCGATGTGTTCTGGTGCACGGCCGACGTCGGCTGGGTCACCGGCCACACCTATGTCTGTTACGGCCCGCTCGCCGTCGGCGCCACCGAAATCATTTTTGAAGGCGTGCCGACCTACCCTGATTCGACGCGTTTCTGGAAAATGATTCAGGACCACAAGGTCAGCGTTTTCTACACCGCGCCGACCGCGATCCGCTCGCTGATCAAACTCGGCGCCGACCTGCCGAAACAATTCGATCTGTCGTCGTTGCGCCTGCTTGGCACGGTCGGCGAGCCGATCAATCCCGAGGCCTGGATGTGGTACCACGAAACCGTCGGACAGAAACGCTGCCCGATTGTTGATACCTGGTGGCAGACGGAAACCGGGGGTCACATGATCACGCCGCTGCCGGGCGTCGTCAGTACCAAGCCCGGTTCCTGCACCCTGCCCCTGCCCGGCATCATGGCTGCCATCGTCGACGAAGCCGGTCATGACGTCGAAAAAGGCAAAGGCGGTTTCCTCGTCATCAAACGTCCGTGGCCGTCGATGATCCGCACCATCTGGGGCGACCCCGAGCGCTTCAAAAAATCCTATTACCCCGAGGACTTCCACGGCAAATATTATCTGGCCGGCGACGGCGCCAATCGCGATCTCGACGGTTATTTCTGGATCATGGGCCGCATCGATGACGTCCTGAACGTTTCCGGACACCGTCTCGGCACCATGGAAATCGAATCGGCGCTGGTGGCCAACCCGATCGTCGCCGAGGCCGCGGTGGTCGGTCGCCCCGACGATCTGACCGGTGAGGCGGTCTGTGCTTTCGTCGTACTCAAACAGGCGCGCCCGAGTGGTGAAGAAGCAAAGAAAATCGTCAAACAACTACAGGACTGGGTCGGCAAGGAAATCGGCGCCATCGCCAAACCGAAGGACATCCGCTTTGGCGACAATCTGCCGAAGACACGCTCTGGCAAAATCATGCGGCGCCTCCTGCGCTCGATTGCCAAGGGCGAGGAAATTACGCAGGACATATCGACACTTGAAAATCCGGCCATTCTTCAGCAGCTGAAAGAAGGCATCCGGTAACATCCCGTTGCGCTCTTCGGAAAAGGCGACGATCTGATAGAATTCGCCTCCCCGGAGAGGTGGATGAGCGGTTTAAGTCGCACGCCTGGAAAGCGTGTGTACGGTGCAAGCCGTACCGAGGGTTCGAATCCCTCCCTCTCCGCCAACCGCTGAAGCGCCCCTTGTGGGGCGTTTCCGTTTTTTGATACAGGAAGCCTCAAATGCCCAAAGCTGCAAGCCGCGCGAAAAAATCGCCGCTGCGGTCCTCGCCGGACGCATCCGTTGCCAAACTGAAGCAGAAAATCGCCGCGCTGCAGGCGGAAAATGCCGATCTGAAAAGCGAACTCGAGCAATATATCGAGAAATGGGAAACATTGGACGGCGACGCCGTCAAGGTGCTCATCTACCTGTCGCGCCACAAGGCCGGGGTGGCGAAAGAAATTGCCAAGGCCGATGGCGTGAACATTCAAATCACCGATCATTATCTGAAATTTCTGGCGCAGCATCACTATGTGCGTTCCCCTGCCGCTGCTAAGCCCTATAGCATCCTGCACAAGGGCATGCGCTATCTCCAGGAGCGCGGGCTGATCGGCTGAACATCAGCGGCACCGTCGCGGTTGCGCGCGCGCCCGGCTCCAGCTGCAATCCTCACCGGAACTGATTAATGGCAAACGCGCTCACCCTGCTCAAAGAGGTCTTCGGCTATCCCGCGTTTCGCGGTGCACAGGCCGACATCATCGAACATGTTGCGGGAGGCGGCGACGCGCTGGTGTTGATGCCCACCGGCGGTGGCAAGTCGCTGTGCTTCCAGATTCCGGCGTTGTTACGCGACGGCTGCGCCGTGGTGGTTTCGCCTCTGATCGCACTGATGCAGGACCAGGTCGCCGCATTGCGCGAAGCCGGCGTCAACGCGGCACTACTGAATTCTTCCCTCGATGCTCAGGAAGCCGCGCAGACCGAGCGCGATTTTGTCGCCGGAAAATTCGATCTGCTTTATATCGCCCCCGAACGCCTGGTCACGCCGCGTTTTCTCGATCTGCTGCGGCGCGCACAGCTGTCCCTTTTCGCCATCGATGAAGCGCATTGCGTCTCGCAGTGGGGACACGACTTTCGTCCGGAATATATCCAGCTGTCGATTCTGCACGAGCAGTTTCCCGAGGTACCGCGCATTGCGCTCACCGCCACCGCTGACGAACTCACGCGCGCCGAGATTCTCAGCCGCCTGCAGCTCGAACAGGCACGCGTATTTATTTCAAGCTTCGATCGGCCAAACATCCGCTATGCGATCGCCGAAAAAAACAGCGCGCGCGACCAGCTTCTTGCCTTCATCCGCGCCGAGCATGCCGGCGAGGCCGGTATTGTTTACTGCCTGTCGCGGCGCAAGGTGGATGAAACCGCCGAGTGGCTGACGTCGCAGGGCATCCCCTCGTTGCCCTATCACGCCGGACTCGATCAGCAGACACGAGCGCAACATCAGGCGCGCTTCGTCGATGAGGACAGCGTTGTCATGGTGGCGACCATTGCCTTCGGCATGGGCATCGACAAGCCGGATGTGCGCTTTGTCGCGCATCTCGATCTGCCGAAAAGCATTGAAGCCTATTACCAGGAAACCGGCCGCGCCGGCCGCGACGGACTGCCCGCCGATGCGTGGATGGCCTATGGCCTCAACGACGTCGTGCAGCAACGCCGCATGATCGACGAGTCGGAGGC
>JANXSE010000421.1 GCA_025356695.1 Betaproteobacteria bacterium | reverse complement strand
GACCAGCTGCGGCAGGATTCGCAATGACAATATCCCATGCCAACCGGTTTGCCGCTGACGGTGAATTGAACCGCATTGCAAAAACAGCTTCCTTTGTATGTTGCTTCGTTGCTCATCTGGATTGCGTCCTTATCAGTGTTCATTCGATTTGCAGAAATGCGCTTACTTGCGTTCGATGACGATTTCGAGATACTCGCTGGGCAGTACCAGCGTGCGATCGCCCGAACGGTTGCCGGCGTCCATCAGGGTCAGCAGATCATTCGTGAATGCGCTCTTCTTCGCCGCATCGAGCGCCGCGAACGTTTTGTTGATCGGGCCGTAGTAGGTGCGGAAAATATCCAACCAGTGAATCGGCGAGAGATAGCGAAACACGAACTCGCGGCGGTTGGTGCGGATCTCGCGCGCCGTATTGTCGAAAAGCTCGATTAGCCTTTCCTGGGTGCCCCACAGAGCCGGTGATTTGACACCGGGGGCGGGCGGAATGTACTTGCCGATGGTTTTGAAGACCTGACCGATGAAGCTGTCGGGCGTCCAGTTCGCCAGCCCGATTTTGCCGCCCGATTTGCAGACGCGCGCCAGCGCGCTTGCCGCGATTTCCTGATTGGGCGTGAACATCACGCCGAAGGTGGAGACCACGGCGTCGAAGGATGATTCTTCAAACGGCAGATTTTCGGCGTCGGCTTCCTGAAACTGGATGCTGTAGCCGTTGGCGCGGGCGCGATCGCGGCCGGCTTCAAGCAATGACGGCACGTAGTCGGTGGAGGTGACGTCGCACCAGCGCCGTGCCGCGGCGAGCGAGGCATTGCCGTTGCCGGCGGCGACGTCGAGCACGCGTGCGCCGGCGCGCAAATCGAGCGCTTCAACCAGATTTTCGCCGACAATCTGCAGTGTGCTGCCGACCACGGCATAGTTGCCGGTGGACCATGCCGCCTGCTGACGGGATTTGAGTTCGTTAAGATCGGCCGACGGGGCGGTTTTTGCAAGGACTGCAGACATCATTGTCTCCTGTGAGTTTATAGGGCTGGTTTGAGGCTTTGTTGTTGCTGCTTTGTGCGGGTGCTAGTATCGCCGCCTTGATTTTTTTCAAATATGACCAGGCGTCCAGACTTCTTGCGCGGGACGCCGGAATTGAGGGCCACAGGCTATGGATGCGGTATCCGACGTACTTCGTGTAGTGCGCCTTGGCGGTGCGGTATTCCTGAATGCCGAGTTCACCGCGCCCTGGTGCGTGATCAGCCAGACCGAAGCCAATCTCTGCGCGCACTATCTGCCGCCGTCGGAGCGCGTGGTTTCTTTTCATCTCATCACCGCAGGGATGTGCTGGGCGCAACTTGCCGGCGAACCCGAATCGGCGATTGAACTGCACGCGGGCGAATTGCTGGTGGTGCCGCAAGGCGAGGCGCACATACTCGGCAGCACGCTCGATCAGCAGCCGGTGCCGTCGGGGCCGATGCTGTTGAGCATGATGGAAACAGCGCCGGGCGAGGTGTTAAAAGTTTGCTACGGTGGTGGCGGAGTAGAGATGCGCATGGTGTGCGGCTTTCTCGCTTGCAATGAAACCCTGAGCAATCCGCTGCTCGCCGCGCTGCCGCGCATTTTCAAAATCGACATGCGTAACGATCCGCGTTCGGCGTGGCTGGAGTCATCGTTGCAGTTCGCCGCTGCCGAGGCCGCGGAGACGCGTGCCGGCAGCACGATCGTACTTTCGCGGCTGTCGGAACTGTTGTTCGTTGAAGCGGTGCGCCGCTGCATCAATGCGCTGCCGGCAGGCAGCAAGGGTTGGCTGACGGCGGCCGGCGACCGTTTTGTCGGGCGCGCTTTGTCGATGTTGCATTCGCAGCTGGCGCATCCATGGACCGTTGATGAACTGGCGGGCAAAGTCGGCTTGTCGCGTTCGGCGCTGGCGCAACGCTTTACCGACCTGCTCGAACAACCGCCGATGCAGTACCTGGCACGCTGGCGTCTGCAGGTCGCCGCGCAGGAACTGGCAAGCGGCAACAAAACGCTCGCTGTGATTGCAGGCGAGGTTGGTTACGAATCGGAAGCTGCGTTCAATCGTGCGTTCAAGCGCGAGTTCGGTTCGCCGCCGGCTGGCTGGCGAAAAAATCACCGGCAGGCAAATAGCATCGTTGCAGCAGCAAGCGCCGGTTAAAACGCAAAAATACGGAAGAAAGCATTTATGTCGTGCAAACCCGCTTTCGTAGTCCTCGCACTGGTGCTGCTGCAGATTGCCGCCGCAAACGCACAAAATTATCCGGCCAAATCGATACGGCTGGTGGTGCCGTTCGCAGTCGGCGGCGGTGCTGACATACTCGGGCGCCTGTTCGCGCAGAAGCTGTACGAGCAGACCGGCCGCACCGTGGTCGTCGATACGCGCGCCGGCGCCGGCGGCAACCTCGGCGCCGAAATCACCGCCAAGGCGCCGGCCGACGGCTACACCGTGCTGTTCACCACCAACTCGATGGCGGTGAACGTCAGTCTTTATCCGAAACTGGCTTACAACGCATTGACCGAGCTGACGCCGGTGGCGCTGGTCGCCGCGGTGCCGCTGATACTGGTCGTGCATCCATCCGTGCCGGTGCGCAACGTGAAAGAACTCATTGCGCTGGCGAAGAAAAAACCGAACGGCCTCAACTTCGGTTCCAACGGCAGCGGCACCACCAGTCATCTGTCGGGTGTGCTGCTCGGCGATCTGGCGAAGATTTCAATTACGCATATTCCGTACAAAGGCGCTGGTGCAGTGATGATTGCGTTGCTTGGCGGCGAAGTCGACATGGGTTTTGTCGGCGCGGTGGGCGCCACACCGCATCTGAAAGGCGGCAAGCTGCGCGCGCTCGCTGTGACCACCGCGCAGCGATCGGGCGCTCTGCCCGAGGTGCCGACCATGGCGTCGCTCTATCCGGGTTTCGAGACCGATGCCTGGTACGGTTTCTTCGTGCCGGCCGGCACGCCGGCACCGGTGATCGCCAAACTTTACGAAGAAATCCAGAAAGCGCAGAAGGATGCCACCGTGCAGGCGGCGATGGCGCGCGACGGCGCCGATGCGCGCAACCTCGGGCCGGAAGATTTCCCACCGTTTTTCAAGCGGGAAGTGGAGAAGTACGCGAAGCTGGTGAAGCTGGCAGGGGCGAAGCCGGAATAAACCGACGTTTCGCGAGCTATATTTTTTGTGGGCTGGGCAACTTGTTGTCCACGGATGTGATCGCGAATTTGAAAGCGTGGGTAACGAGTTGTTCACCGGACTTGTTGCCCGCACTACCGGACTACGTTATAGCGATTCAAGTTCTTTGAGGGTCTTGCCATCTTTGTTTTTCCATGCGGTCAGGCCATTTGCATGACCGCCATGTATCACGGCCGCAGCTGCGCTTGGGCTTGAAAATTCGGCGTCTTTGGCGAATAAGAGGTGGTCTGTCGTAATAGAGAGGACGCCTTCGTCTTTCAGACGTTGCCGCATATTCACGGGCCATGGGTATTTCTGAGATGAAGGACGCTCATTTAATACGGCTTGTGATCCTGCGAGTACGATAATTCCATTAGGTGTCAAATGTCCGGTGGCCTTGAGTCCCTTAATTTCACAGGTGAGTTTTTCCAGCTCGGACGCGCCAGTTGCATTTATTGCTGTGGGAACCAACGCTTCCACACCTAGCACTGGTAATAACTGATGAATTTTTTCGAGAAAAATTTCCATCTCTTCGCGATCAGATTCGGGCAGGCGCGCCCCGCTGCCCTGGCTGTTCTTAACTTCAGCGCGACACGCTTGTCTCGCTTGGTCAATTAATCGCCCCTCGAGATATCTAATGTGTGCTTTCGTCAGGTTTTCGTCTTTGCTTGTAAAAAAGGCGATGTGGTTCCAAAAATCCTTGTCGAGATGTCCCTTCACTCTGTCGCGAATAGACTCTGCTTCCCCCACATACACCGAGCTCTTGCCACTTTCTGGGTCAATTCCAGTGAGAAAGTAAACACCTGAATTTTTTGATTCCTCTCTGCTAAGCACACTGTCGAATTCGCTTCTTGGGCCCGCAACGGCTTTGCCGGTCCAATTTGATAATTCGGCAGTTCGGAGCCGTTTTGCGTCTCCGTGGACAAGAAATATCTTAATGGTTGCGCTTGGCATAAATTGAATCCAATTAGCGGGAAGTGGCGTGGCCAAAAAAACAGTCACAATGTAATTTACAGTATTTCAATAGTCCTACACAGGGTTCGGCGCGGCGCAATCTAGTTTTGACAGGTTATTATCGCTGCCCATCATGCATCGAAAACGCAATCCGGCACGGCTTGCCCGAGCGATTGCTCCACGCGTGATTAGTGCCACGCTGCACGACGGTGTCGCCGGCTTTGAGATGCACTTCTTCCTTGTCGAGCACCAGCGTGATCTCGCCTTCGAGGATCAGGCAGAAGTCGAGCGTGCGCGTTTTCTGCATATAGGGATGCGGCGCTTGCGCTGAATAGGTCGAGGCTTTGGGCGAACCCATGGCATTGAAGAACGCTTGCACTTCCTTGGCGCCGACTTTGCCTTGCCATGCGTCGTCGGGCGGAAAGGTGACGACACGGCAGACGGAACCACCGGCCGGCGGTTCGATGGTGTGCGGCGCGTTGAGCGATTCACGCACGTTGTTCAGGCGCGCCGGCGTGCGGTCGGTGACCCAGACGCGCGTCGACGCGTAGCCGGGGCGCGCGGGGTCGCTGCGCACGTCGGGTGAGGGCGCGTCGGAAATGCATTTGGATTTTTCGTTTTCGTCG
>JANXSE010000371.1 GCA_025356695.1 Betaproteobacteria bacterium | reverse complement strand
GACGTTGTCGATGACGTTCTTGGCTTTGTATTTTTCTTCGCGCTCGACCACAGTGAACAGGGTTTCGCGCGCCGGGTTGGCGAGCGCGAAGTTGGCGGCGCGCTGCACGGCCTGAAAGGCGATGACGACCCACAGCATCGGTGTGGCCCACAGCGCGACGAATCCAAGCGCAAAGACGAAGGGCAGGAAGGCGGTGGCGGGGCCGGCGCCGAAGCGCTTGATCAGTTTGCCGGTGGCGAGGAACTGCACGACGATGGTCAAGACGCCGACGGCGAGATCGATCTGCGCGAAGATGGCGACGCGTTTGCTCGGGTCGTCGGTCAATGCGGCGACGATGTTGGCCTGTTGGAAATACAAAAACGTACCGGCCATCGACAGCAGCGCCACCCATAACGCGATGCCGGCGAGATAGGGCGAGCGCGCAATCATCACAATGCCGGCAATCCAGCTGCCGCCGAGTTCTTTCGGCGCCGCGGGTGCGGCGGCGGTATTCGCCGCAGCGCTGTCGCTTTTGAAGGCGGCTGCGACTTCGAGGCACTTCACGCAGAACACTGCGCATTCGAGCAGCACCGCGGCGATGATCAACAGGTTGGCGCGGCCGAGCGGCTCGGCGAGGCTGGCAGCGAGCGTCGGGCCGAGCAGCACGCCGGCCGAACCGCCGGCGGCGATGAAACCGAATAAACGTTTACCCTGTTCGGCGTTGTACAAATCGGCCATGAACGACCAGAACACCGACACCGCAAACAAATTGAAGACGCTGATCCAGACGAAGAACACCGGCGCGGTGATGTCGAGCGCGATGCCCTGTGTCAGCAGCAGCCAGAAGATCGCTATGTTAATGACAAAGAAGTGATAGACCAGCGGAATGAAACGCTGGCGCGGCAAACGCGCCACTAGCGCGCCATAGATCGGCACTACTGCCAGCATGACGACGAAGGTTGCGGTGAACAGCCAGGGCAGGTTCTTGATGCCGCTGGCGAGGCCCATTTCGTCGCGCACCGGGCGCAGCACGTAATAGCCGGCGAGCAGGCAGAAGAAATAAGCGAACGACCACAGCAGGGCGCGCACTTCCTGCGGCTGCACGGCGACGACGCGGGCAAGGTTGCGCTCGATAAAACTGGTGCTCATGATTTTCCCGGTTGAGTAATACAGCGCTGCGAAGACGCTGCGGCGGCGCTGCGCGGACGCCGTAGATTAGTCAGGCCGGCGCAGCGTTGCAAGCGCGTGCCTGCATTTATTCAGTGCAAAACGGTATTGCACGCACCGGCGACAGGCACGGTGCCCGTTCACGCACCACTATGATGATTTGGTGCGAAAAAGACGATCTATTCGAGATTCGGTGGAACTTCAAGGCAGTCATAATGTCGCACTGCACAATAGACTTCAATTGTGACGAAAATGAACCACGCAGCAGGAAAATTCAAGACGCGGACCGCCGCATGATGCCGGCCGTGCAAAAGCTGGCCGCTTTCCAGCGCCCGGCGTTGCTGCGCCACCTGCTGGCGCTGTCCGGCGACGACCGGCGCCTGCGCTTCGGCACGCCGACCAGCGACGAGACGATTGCGCGTTACGTCGAAAAAATCGATTTTTCGCGCGATCGCGTGTTCGCTATCTTCGGTCTTGATATGCGTCTGGTCGGCGTCGCCCATCTGGCGCTCGATCGCGATCAGCATTTCGCCGAGCTTGGTTTGAGCGTCGATGGCAGCGAACGCGGCAAAGGCTATGGCTTGGCGCTGTTGCTGCGCGCGCGCCTGCATGCGGTCAACCTTGGCTATCGCACGCTGTTCATGTGCTGTCTTGCCGAAAACAAAACCATGGTGCATCTGGCGCGCCGCGCCGGGCTCAAGGTTGTCACCGAGCAGGGTGCCGTCGACGCGCATCTGCGGCTGGAAGCACCGAGCTACGGCGGCGTTGCGCAGGAAGCCGTCACCGACCAGATTGCGCTGATAGATCTCTTCTGCAAGCAGCAATTGCAGTGGTTGCCGACGCCCGTACGGGCTGCCTGAACCGCCGCAAAAGGCTTGGTTGACCTGGCCGCGACGGCGCTGGATACTGGCGCCTTTCGAAAAACGAGCGCCGCCCGGCGCCGGTGAGGAGCGCGTCATGAATTATCCCGTTCGCGTGTTTGCGGCTTGTATTGCCGTGCTCTGCGCAGCATGCGCGCATGCGCAGACCTATCCGTCCAAAAGCGTGCGCATCATCGTGCCGTTTGCCGCCGGCGGCCCCGCCGATATTTATGCGCGCTATCTCGGCCAGCGTTTGCAGGAACCGCTCGGCCAGTCGTTCGTCATCGACAATCGTCCGGGTGCGGGCTCCATCATCGGCACCGAACTCGTCGCCAAGTCGCCGGCCGACGGTTACACGCTGCTCTTGATGTCGAACACGCATACCATCAACGAATCGCTGATCGCGAAAAAACCGTTTGCGCTGATGAAGGATTTTGTGCCGGTGGCGCCGATCAATTATTCGGACCTCGTGCTGGTCGTGCATCCGTCGCTGCCGGTGAAGTCGGTGAAGGAACTGGTGCAGATTGCCAAGGCCAAGCCGCGCGGCCTCAACTATGCATCGTCGGGCAACGGCACGCCGTACCATCTTGCCGGTGAGTTGTTCAAATCAATGGCCGCGGTCGACATCGTTCATGTGCCGTATAAAGGCAGCTCCGAAGCGCGCACCGGTGTGATGTCGGGGCAGGTTGAAATGATGTTCGACGCGATTACCACCATGACGCCGATTATCAAAGCCGGCCGTGTGCGCGCGCTCGGCACCACCGGGCTCAAGCGTTCGGCCGT
>JANXSE010000368.1 GCA_025356695.1 Betaproteobacteria bacterium | reverse complement strand
GGATCATTCACAATAAAGCGCAAAAAGCGCCGTTCGTCCCTGGGAGGGGTTATGCGTAAAGTTTCGTTACGGGTGGCGTTAGCCATTGTGTCGAGCGCGGCGCTGTTGATCGGCGCTACCCTGAGCCTGCCGGCAGCGGCGCAAACGCCGAACACGGCCACGCGCGCGGCGGAACCCGTCAAGCCCGACACCTACCAGCGCTCTTACGAAATCTACAGCTATCGATCCACCGCGACGAGTGGCCCGCAGCGCGGCGAGGAGTTGTACTTCTACAAGTGCTGGATGTGCCACAACCAGTACGCGAAAACCGGCCCGCTGTTGAAGGGTATCTACACGCGCACGCTGGCCGGCCAACCGGTCACCGATCAGTCGCTGACCGACAAGATCAAGCAGGGCAGTCCGGTGATGCCGGCCTTCGGCACGACGATGAAGGATGCGGATCTCGCCGATCTCGTTGCCTACATCAAGTCGGATGCGTGCTGCTTCGACGCCGAGAACCCGCCGCCGAATCCGCGGTTCCGTGCTACGCAGGGCAACACCGGCCATGTGCCCGTCGGCAAGGTGAAGCTCGGCGGTGCGCGCGGTGTCGTCACGCGCGCCGACGGTATGCTGCTCGAAGGCATTGCGGTGCAGCTGATTTCCGGCAAGACGGCGGTACGCACGACGGTCTACACCGATAAAAAAGGCCGCTACGAGTTTCCGCTACTTGAGAAAGACACCTACACACTGCGCATCGCGCGGCCGATGGAGTTCAAGCCGTGGTTGAAAGAGGGCGTGCAGATCAGCGGCGCGACGGCGCTCGAAGACATCGTGCTCAATCGTCAGAGCAATACCGAATTCCTGCCGCCGAACCCCGAGATCATTGCGCAACTCTCGGGCGTCGAGTGGCTGATGAACCTGCCCGGCACTGCCGAAGAGAAAAAAGTTTTCAGCAACCTTTGCACGCATTGCCACTCGTACCAGCAGATCATGCGCAACCGCTATGACGAAGCGAGTTGGCGCGCGATTGTGCGGCGCATGACGCGCGGCGGCGGGTCGCCGCTCATCAACCAGAGCGATGAGCAGTCGCCGGCGCGCGTTGCGCGCGAAGAGCTGCTGGTGAAATTCCTGACGCGCGTGCGCGGGCCGGATGCCAAGGACCCGCCGATCCTGCCGCTGCCGTTTCCGCGCGGCGCATCGACGCGCGTGGTCGTCACCGAATATGAATTGCCGCGCGGGTTGTTGTCGCCGCACGACGTGCATGCCGACAAGGAAGGCAACATCTGGTACACCGCGCACCGCAGTCCGTTCAACGGCGCGCTCGATCCGAAGACCGGCAAAGTGAGGGAATACCGTATTCCGGCAACGATTGAAGAGGACACGAAGGGCGCGCTGCCCGGCACGCACCGTGTCTGGGTCGACGACAACGATGTCGTGTGGTTCTCGGAACAGTGGGATCACTTCATGACCGGCATCGACGCGAAGACGGGCAAACAACTGAAGCGGTTCAAGCTGACGGAGCGTTATCGCATCAACTCGTCCGGGTTCAGCAATTTCGCGATGGACAAAAACGGTTTTGCGTATGAAACCGACGACCACAAAAACATGATCCGGCTCAACACCAAAACCGGCGAGGTGAAGGAATACAAGTTTCCGGGCAAGATCGAAGGCACCTACGACAACATCATCACGCCCGACGGCCGCTATTGGGCCGGCGGCGGCAGCGACATGTTCGGCTTGTGGGACCTGAAAACGGAAACCTACAACGAGTTTCCGGCGCGCACGCCGTTTATCAGTTATTCAAGAGGCGCCTTCGACAAGGACGGCAACGCGTGGCTGACCGGCCGCGGCAGCGGTGTGCTGAACAAGCTCGACGTCAAGACCTACCAGCTCTACGAATACAACCCGCCGATCCCCTACGCGACGGCGTACGAAGCGATGCCCGACAAGAACGGCGACGTGTGGATCGCGGTCATCCAGTCGGGCATCATGTTCCGCTTCACGCCGAAGACGGAGAAGTGGGTGGGTTACCGGATGCCCGAGCCGTATTCACACAACCGCCGCGCGTGGATCGACAACTCGACGACGCCGGTGTCGGTGTGGTACGTGGATCACAACGGGTATATGGTGAGGGTGCAGCCGCTGGATTGATTGAGGGTGATGTTTCGCGGAATACGCTGCGCTCCTTCCGGGCTGCGGGGCTAAAACCTCCCCCCACCCTAGCCCTCCCCCACAAGGGGGGAGGGCATAAAAACAGAACGCGCAGGTTAGAAAGTTCCTTCCCCCTTGTGGGGGAAGGGCAGGATGGGGGGAAGGGGCCTACTCATACGCGCTATTTGGCTCCCGCATCGATCTTCCGCGCCAACTCATTCATGAACTTCGACTGCGCCGTCACGAACTTGATGAAGTTCTCCGGCGTCGAGCCCACTGCTTCGAGACCTTGTGCATCGAACTGCTTGAGCACTTCAGGCGCAGCCAAAGCTTTCACCGTCTCCGCGTGCAGGCGCGCGAGCAGCGCCGGTGACGCGCCCGGTGGCAGCCAGAAGCCGAACCAGTTGATGAGGTCGTAGCCTTTGAAGCCCAGCTCCTGCATGGTGGGCACGTCGGGCATGCCCTTCCAGCGTTTGGCGCCGGTGAGGGCGAGCACGCGCAGGCGGTTGCTTTGCAGCAGCGGCAGAGCGATCTGTGTGCCGACGAACATCAGGTCCATGCGGCCGGCGATGAGGTCGGTCATGCCTTCGGGCACGCCTTTGTATTGCACACCGACGATGTCGACACCGGCCATCGATTTCATGACTTCGGCGGGGATGTGGCTGGCGGTGCCAATGCCGGCCGAGGCGTAATTCATTTTGCCGGGTTTGGATTTGGCCAGCGCGATCAGTTCCTGCACGTTCTTGGCGGGCGAGTTGGTCGGCACGACAAACGCCTGGCCAAAGTTCTGCGCGATGAGAGACACGTGCGAAAAATCTTTCACCGGATCGAAGGGCACGTTTTTGCTGAATGGCGGCGTGTTGGTGTGCGAGGCGGTGGTGACAAGCCACGTATAACCATCGGGCGTGCCCTTCGCCACGGTCGCGCTGCCGACCACGCCGCCCGCACCGGCGCGGTTGTCGAGCACTAGCGGCTGGCCCATCGACTGGCTGAAATGCGGCAGCAGCATGCGCATGACGAGATCCGGCGGCCCGCCCGCGGGCGAGGGCACGACGACGCGGATCGGTTTGTTCGGGTAATCCTTGGCGACTTTTTCGGCGGCGAAGGCGGTGGCGACGATGCTGAGTGCGCAGAGTGTTGCGGTGGCGAGGTGGATGGAGATTTTCATTTTGAATGGGTTGTTGGTAAAGATGATGTCTGAGTAAAGCGAAATGTGTGCCTATCATGCGCCGGTGTTGACGACGGTGCAAACGGTAGCGAGTGTTTGGCAATCTGCAATGTATTGTGCACCGTGCCGACGGGCGGCTGCACTTGGCTGGTGCGTTGTGCTTATTTCCCCCGTCCTGTGCGAAGTCTCGTAGCCCGGAAGGAGCGCAGCATATTCCGGGAAACTCTGCTGGTTGATGAGCGCCTGGCAATCCAACTGACGCGTCGCCGGTTGAACGAAAAATCCATACGGTGGAATGCGCTTCGCGCGGTATGCCAACACCAATCTGCTGATTCATCGCGCCTTCAACAGCGAGCGCATGCGTTTGCTGCAATCGTCAAAACGGGACGACCGCCGCATCACCTGAGGTTGCATCAATGTACCTCCGGCATTCATGGATTACGTGCTGCTTACGCATTTCGGCGGTGAGTCGATGGAGTTTGTGCTGCCCGAAAATCATGTTGCGCGGCAATCCGGACAAAACGCCCGGCCAGCCGGATGATGATCCGGCGCCGATGGCGATGACGGATTTCAGGGGAGAGTTGAGATCGGCGTCGCGGAAGATGTAGGGCGGAAAAGCGAAGCGCATTCCGCCGTATGGATGCTCAATTTTATTGGCACGGCGCTTCCATTTGGCTGGGGGCGGCGGCCCGGCGGTGCTTCTTCCCCGCATCCCTATTGCCCCCTCGCCAATAAAGCTGGCTCTCCCCCCTCAAGGGGGGAAGGAGAAAAACAAACTCCGGGCTACGACACCGATTAGAAGGTTCCTTCCCCCCTTGTGGGGGAAGGATAGGATGGGGGGACTACTGCGCGTCCAATACCCGCAATTTTCCCTATGCAAGGCGTAGATATTTGTTCGCATGAAGCGCAAGCTTGATGCGCCGCCCCCGTTCAGGCTATCGTCAGCCCCTATGCGCCGCTCCCGATCACGGTTGAAGTTTTTTGCGCCCGCCCGCCTGCGCGGCGCGCTGGCGCTGTGCGCGGCGTTTGCGGCGTCGCCTTGCTGGGCGGTGCCAAACGAACAGGCGCCGGACTTTCCGGCCAAACCGATCCACATCATCGTCGCGTCCTCGCCGGGTACGGCGAGCGATATTTTTGCGCGCTCGCTGGGCGAGGAGCTCGGCCATTTTTACGGCAAGCGCATTATTGTTGAAAACCGCCCCGGCGCGGGCGGGCTGATCGGCAACGCGCATGTGTCGAAGGCGATGGCCGACGGTTACACGCTGGGCATGGTGGATGTGACGCGCATCATCACCGAACTGATGCGCGATCCGCCGCCGTATCGTGCGCTCGCCGACATCATCGGCGTCACGCACGTAGCGTCGATCACCAACGTGCTGGCGGTGACGCCGTCGCTGGTGGCGCGTAATGCGAATGAATTTGTTGCTTACGCGCGTGCCAGCGAATTGAATTACGCCTCGCTCGGCATTGGTTCGGCGTCGCATCTGGCCGGCGAGATTTTTACGCGCGCGCTGAAGATCAACGCAGTGCACGTGCCGTACCGGCAGATTTCCGATTCGTTCATCGAGATCGCGCTGGGGCGCGTGCACTATGCGATCTACACGCTGCCCTCGGTGCTGGGGCCGGTGCGCGAAGGGCGGCTGCGCGCGCTGGCGGTGATGACGCCACAGCGCAGCCCGACGCTGCCCAACGTGCCGTCGATCGTCGAGGCCGGCTTGCCCGAGGCGCAGGTCGATACCTGGTCGGGGATCGTCGCACCGCGCGGCACACCGCGCCGCGTGGTTGAGCAGCTGCACGGCGACATTGTGCGGGGTTTGCGCAAGGCGGGCCTGCGCGAACTGTTTCAGCGCCAGGGCGCGGAATCTACACCCGAAGGCACGCCCGACGGCTTCACGCGCATGATGCAGAATGAATATGTGCGCTATCAGGCGATGATCCGTGAGGGCGGCATCCGGCCGGAGTAACCGGCGGCGTGCCTATGCCCGTCGCATGGGCGCGCGCGCTCTTGCGCCACGTCAAAGAATTGGCGTGGCTGCGGTGGTGTTGCCGGCACAATCAATCCCGCTTTGACATTCGTCAAAGCAAGCCGCAACAGGCGGCAGATACTGAACCTATAACGACGGCAGGCAGTTTTCTGCTTTGTTTGACGTCGGGCGTGCGGTTCGCCGCGACGCTGCTCTGGGTGACCTCGCGGAGTTAGTGTTTCCGCCCGGTTTTCCTCTGCACGTAGGGTTGCCCTACTGCAACCAGTCCCGGTTGACCTCATTGCCCCGAATTTTTCGGCATACAGGGGCCATCATGGGTACACAAATCGAACGCAAGTTTCTTCTGAAGGGCGATGCGTGGCGTGCGCTCGCTAAGGGCACGCATTACCGTCAGGGCTATCTGAACAGCGCCAAGGAACGCACCGTGCGCATCCGCACGGTCGGCGACAAGGCCTTTCTCACCATCAAGGGCATCACGGTGGGCAACACGCGCGCCGAGTACGAATATCCGATCCCGTTCGATGAATGCAACGCGATGCTCGACAGTCTCGCGGAAAAACCGATCATCGAAAAAAGCCGCTACAAGATTCCTCTTGGCGAACTGACGTGGGAAGTCGACGAGTTCTTCGGCGATAACAAGGGGCTGATCGTGGCCGAGGTCGAACTGACCAGCGAAGCGCAGAAATTCGACAAGCCGGCGTGGGTCGGCGACGAAGTCAGCGGCGATCCGCGCTACTTCAACTCGAACCTCATCAAACATCCCTTTACTCAGTGGTAGGTGAGCGGACGCATTGACCACGACCAACCAGAACAAGGAGCCGCCGCCATGTCAGCAGTCATCAGCAAAAACGTCGCCACTTCAGCGGCCGATGCTGCGAAGATCGTGCCGCGCGCCGAGTTCCGCGTGTTCGGCCGGGACATCAATGAGCTGGTTGAGGCGAAGATGTGGGACGCCGGCGCCACGCTGCAGAAGGCGCGCAAGATGCCGGCCGAGACCTATTTGCTGTCTGCCAACACGGATGACGCGAACGTCAAGGTGCGCGACGGCCTGCTCGACATCAAGTTGAAAGTCGGCGTTACACCCGAGGGCTACGAAATATTCCAGCCGAGCGGCAAGTTCCAGTTTCCGGTGAAGCAGGCCGATTTGGCGGAGATCGTGGCGCATCTGAAAGTTGAGATGCCGCTCGACCGCGACAGCTACGAGATCGACGAGTTCATCGAGATGGCGCGCCGCCATCCAGATCTCGTGCCGGTGACGGTCGAGAAGATGCGCTACGGCTTTACGGTTGCCGGCATCATCTGCGAATTCGCGCGGGTCTGGTTCAACGGCGCGCTGGTCGAGACCGCCTGCTGCGAGAGCGAAAACTACGCGGGGATGCGCAAGGTCATCGAAACATTGGGTATTGCGGCCATGCCCAACACGAATTATCTGAAGGCGGCCAAACGCGTCGTCGGCATGCTTTCAAACGCGGAAATTCCGTACGGATTTTCGCTTGACCCGGATCTTCCTTGAAGGAGCCATCATGAACCAGCCCGCTTCCACGACTGCAGTGCCGGTGACGCCGCCCTTCGATCCGCTCGACATGAAAAACTACGGCCTCGAGAAGCTGCGCGAGATCGCCGCGGGGCCGATCATGGCCAAGGCCAAGTTCATCGGCGTGCCGCTGGCCATTCTGGCCTTCGCGTTCTTCCACTTTCAGTGGTGCGGCCACATCGAGATGTTCGATACGGCCAAACTGCCGAAGGGCGTTGAGCTGTCCTACCTTTATAGCTCGACGGGGATATTCGCGTTTTCACTGATCCTGTGGATGACCGAGTCGATCCCGAGCTATCTGACTTCGTTCATCATCATTGTGTCGGTGGTGCTCGTCGGCATCCTGCCGATGCGCACTTCGTTCGCCTACCTCGGCGAGCCAGTGATGATCCTCAATATCGCGAGCTTCATCATGGCCAGCGCGCTGGTGGTAACCGGGCTTGCCAAGCGGGTTTCCCTGCTGCTGGTGCTCAAATGGGGCAACAATCTGAACGGCCTGTTCTGGGCTTTCATCATGCTTAATATCATTCTTGGCGCCTTCATCAGCGCGACCTCGGCGAAGACCGCGTTGCTGCTGCCCTTGTTCATGGTGATCTCGGCGATGTACGGCGGTTTCGGCGGCGCGCTGCGCAACAACGTCGGCCGCAACATGGTGCTGCAGAACCTGCTCGCCAACAATGTCTCGGCCAGCGCCTTCGTCACCGGTTCGGCGGCCAACCTGCTGGCTGCGCAGTTGCTGGAGAAAGCGGGCGCCAAGGTGTTTTACGCCGACTGGATGATGGCGATGCTGCCGTTCTGCCTGATTCAGTGCGCGATCGCCTGGTACACCGGCGTCAAATGGATACTGCCGATCAGCAAGGAAGAGGCAAAACCGCAAGTCGCCGGCGGCATGGACCGGTTGCGTGAGGAACTGCAAAAGCTCGGGCCGATCACCGGCGACGAGATCCGCGCGGCGGTCGTTTTCCTGGTGGTGCTGGGGCTGTGGGCGACGGACAACCTGCACGGCATCAAGGCCGAGATCGTGGCGGTGGCCGGTGCCATCGCGGTGCTGTTGCCGGCCTTCTCGGGACTCAAACGATTTGGTGTGATCAACTGGAACCAGGCCGACATCCCGTGGCACATGCTGATGTTCAGCTGGGGCGCCTATGTGATGGGCGGCATGATGGAGAAAACCACCATCATCGATATCTCGGTGGCGAAATTCTTCGCGACCTGGGGTATCACTGCCGACACGCCGAAGGTAACGGTGTTCATCGTGATGGCGACACTGTTCGGACTGACCACGCTGGTCAGCGAGAGCAAGACCGCGCGCACCATCATCATGTTCCCGATCCTGATCGCGACGGCCAAGCAGTTCGGTTGGGACATCATCGGCTTCTGCCTGCCGATGGCCTATTTGATCAATCAGGTCTACGTGTTCTACTTCAATTCAAAACCGGCCAACATCAGCTATCTGACCAATATGTATTCGACCGGCGACGGCTTCAGGTTCGGCATCATCCAGCTCCTGCTGATCATCGCACTGCTGGTGCCGTGGACCCACTACGTCATGCCGCTGATGGGGTTCAAGAGCCAGCTCTGGTAGTTATTTGCAGCGGGCGGCGCGCGCGGCTTCAGGCGCGCCGCAGCGTGACGTAAAAGACCGCGCCTTTACCCGGTGCGGCGTCTGCCCAGACGCGCCCGCCGTGGCGTTCGACGATGCGTTTGACGATGCGTTTGACGGTGGCGAGACCGATGCCGGTGCCGGTGAAACGTTCGTCGGCATGCAGGCGCTGAAAGACGCCGAATAATTTTTTTGCGTACGCCATGTCGAAGCCGACGCCGTTGTCGCGTACGCTGATTTGAACGAAATCGGCGCCGGAGGGTTCGGCATTGATGTCGATGGCGGCATCGGCAACACCGGCGCTGTACTTGACGGCATTGTCGATCAGATTGACGAAGACCTGGTGCAACAGGCCCGCGTCGCCTTCGACGGCCGGCAGTGCGCCGATTTTCCAGACGATGTTGCGGTCCGCAGCGTCGCGCATGCATTCTTCGCGGACCTTGCCGATCATGGCAGCCAGATCGACCCGCGTGGTTTTCAGTTCGCGGCGGCCGGCGCGCGAGAGCGCCAGCAGATCGTCGATCATGGTGCCCATGCGCTCGGCTGCGTGCGAGATTTTTTCGAGATGGCGGCGCGTTTCGACATCGAGGGCGCCGAGCCGTTCAAGGGCAAGGCGTGCAAAGCCGCCGACGTGGCGCACCGGCGCACGCAGGTCGTGCGATACCGTATAGCTGAAGGCTTCAAGTTCCTTGTTGACCAGGTTGAGTTCGGCGGTGCGTTCGATCACGCGTTGTTCGAGATCGGTGTTGAGTTTTTCGATCTCCTCGTGCTGGCACTTGATGGTTTCGAAGGCGCGGTCGATCGCCGCCATCAATGCGCCGATTTCGCCGCGCGGATAAGGCGCGCCGATGCGCGCGCTGAAATCGCCGCTGCTGAAACGGTTGACAGTCTCGATCAGGCGTGCGGTCGGCCGCCGGATCGCGCGCTCGGCCAGCGCCCAGGCGCCGGCGAACACGAACAGCCAGATCACGACGAGGATGACGAACGACGCCAGCAATTTTTTGTTCGCGCTTGCCAGCAGATCCGTTTTGGAAGCGCCGATGAGGATGCGAACCCCGGTGTCCTCGAATGCAGGCAGTCTGCTGGCGGACCAGATGCGTGATTGTCCGTCGAAATCGACGTCCTCCCGCACGCCGGCGTCGCCGCTTTCAGTGGCGAACCGGAACAGCGGGGAGCCGGCGATCGAGGCACCTGCCTTTTGGGCGGCACCGGGATGCCATGTCAGGATGGTTCCTTCGCCGTCGATGAGGGTGACCACTGCGTTGCCCTCCGGCAGGGATTGCACGCGGGTGCGCATGTAGTTTTCGAGGTTCAGCGAGGCGAGCAGGACGAATTTTGTTTTGCCATTGTCGTCGTGCGCGCCGTAGGCGATCTGCATCACCGCGATGCCGGTCAGCCGGCCGAACACCGCCTGCACCGCCAGCGGTTTGTCCGGCCTGAGCGCATCCCGGAAGTATTTGCGGTCTTTGAGGTCCAGCGTGCGGCCGGTGCGCAGAGAGTCGCAGAACAACTGGCCGTCCGGTTTGATCGTCAATATGCCGGTGTATTGCGGATGTGCCTTGAGAACCCTCGCCAGAAAGCCGGAACAGGCGGCGCGGTCGGGTGTGTCGAAATCACGCGCTCGCGACAACCCGTAATGCAGCTGCGCGGTGCTGCGGATGGTGTCGGCCAGCGATTCTGCAATCTCCCGCGTTTCGACCGCGAGGTCGCGTTTTGCATCGGCGATCTGCAATTCACGCCGTTCGAGAAAACGCATGCCCGCCAGCATTGCCGGCACGAGGGTGGCGATCAATATCAACAGCAGGAGGCGGGCGCGGATGCTCAAAGTTCGATGTCCTTTGAATTGGCCTGGGCGCGTGCCTTTGCGATCTGGTCTTTCATGATATCAGTGACTCGATAAACAAATGGCGATTATGCGTATTCGCAATTTAAGGAGGGTTAGGTTAACCCGCCGGCTCCGCGTGAATATTCCAGAGCAGGCATCGAAGCGCCCCTTAATTCAACACTTTAGACCGGGATGAAAGGGCGCCTGCGGAATGGCGCAATGCCCCATAATGGAGCCATTCGGCTGTTTTGTCCGGTAACGCACACAAGTCTTCATGAAAATCCCCGCCAGATTGCAGCCCCTCGTCGATGACGGTCTGATCGACGACGTGATCCGCCAGTTGATGAGCGGCAAAGAGGCGATGGTGTTCATCGTGCGTTGCGGCGGCGAGATCCGCTGCGCCAAGGTCTACAAAGAGGCGAACAAACGCGCCTTCCGTCAGGCCGTCGATTACACCGAAAACCGCAAAACCAAAAACAGCCGGCAGGCGCGTGCGATGGGCAAGCGTACGAAGTTCGGCCGCAAGGCGCAGGAAGAAGCGTGGCAGAACGCCGAGGTCGATGCGCTGTACCGGCTCGCGGGGGCGGGCGTGCGCGTGCCCAAGCCGTACAACTTCCACGAAGGCGTTTTGCTGATGGAACTGGTGACCGACGCCGAGGGCGAACCGGCGGCGCGCGTCGACGATGTGAAATTCACGGAAGAAGAAGCGCGCTTCTATCACGCCGCCTTGATGCAACAGGTGGTGCTCATGTTGTGCGCCGGCGTGATTCACGGTGACTTGTCGGAATTCAACGTGCTGGTCGGCCCTGAGGGCCCTGTGATTATTGATTTGCCGCAGGCGGTGGATGCGGCCGGCAACAATCACGCCAAAAGCATGCTCGAACGCGATGTCGGCAATCTGACGAATTATTTCGGCCAGTACGCGCCGGAGTTGCTGACGACCCAGTATGCAAAAGAAATCTGGTCGCTGTATGAGGGCGGCAAGTTGACGTCCGACGCCGTGCTGACCGGCAAGTTCGAGCAGGTGTTGAAGGCCGTTGATCTGAACAGCGTGGTGCGTGAGATCGACGATGCGATTGCGGAAGAGGCGGCGCGGAAGTTAAGAATGTTGGAGCCGCGGTAAAAATTCCGGTGTTGTTTTTTTCGTAAGGTGTACCCCCCATCCTATCCTTCCCCCTCAAGGGGGGAAGGGACGTACTAACACGCGGGGTTGAAGGGACGTTCTAACAAGTTTCGCGATCAGGAATTTTCTTTTCTCATCCCTCTTGAAGAGGAAGGCCGCGCTAGCAGCGCTCCCTCCATCCAAGGAGAAGGGGTGCGGTAGCAGGTTCCTTCCCCCCTTGAGGGGGAAGGGCAGGATGGGGGGTAAACAGCGCCTGATATTCGCAGCGCCAATGGCGCACACCGCCAGACGAAAAAAAGGCAGGGATTTATCCCTGCCTTTTTGCGAAGACGATCCGCTTATGCCTTCGGGCGCGCTTTCGTGCCGTCATGACGCGAAACTTTTTTCGCTTTTTTGGCGTGATGGATTTTCGCTTTCGGTGCCGCATCGGTTTTCACCTGCGTTGACGTCGGCGCCTGTGCGCGTTCCTGCGTCAGCTTGTCGGCGCGGTTGCGCATGTCCACGCGCTGTTCCTTCGTCAGTTCTTCCTTCTTGACGGCGTCGGCGGCGTAGCCGGAAGCCGAGCTGAAAACAAAAGCTGATGCAACGACTGCTGCCAATAGCTTGTTCATGGTGGCTCCTCGATGGTTGAACGTCTGCCCTTCCCGGGCGTGCTTCCAATAACGGAGGGCTGTCGCCGTGGTTGACAGTGGCGGGGCGCCGAAAAAATAGTTTCCGGATTTCAGCGGAAGTGTGAAATAAACTGTCCAACGCTGGCGTGCGCATGGACTGTGCGCAAAATTCGGGATTACTTGCGGTAGCTGCGGCGGTAAATTTCCTTGACCGCGCCGTAGCACTCACAAGCGGCGGCTTCAAGGGCGGTCGGGTTGGTGAGCGGGATGTTGCCGCGCGAATACGTGATCAGGTGGCATTTCTGCAGGTTGGTGGCAGCGGTGGTGACGCCGACACGGCGCACGCCGAGCATCTGCGAGAGAAATTCCTGGGTCAGATGGAGTTGGTGCGAATGCATGCGGTCGCGCGTCGCCAGCAACCAGCGTGCCAGGCGCGCTTCAACCTTGTGAAAGCAGTTGCATGCCGCGGTTTGTGCGGCCTGGCTCATCAGCGCGTGCGAAAAGCGGTAGAGTTCGCGGAACCAGAGGCTGTTGCCGGCCATTTCGCTTTGCAGGTGCGCGGTGGTGATCCGCACCGCGCTGCCGCCGCCTTGCACGACTGCGCGCAGGTGTGAAACGTCGATGCCGAGGGTGGCAGAACCGCCGACCACGCCTTCGTTGCCGACCACCGCCACTTCGGCGGCCCAGCCCACCAGCACCGGCGTCCTGGCATTGGCGAAACGCGCAAGCAAACCGGTCGGCAGGCCGTGATAGTGATAAGCGCCGTTGGGTTGCACGTGCGCGTTGTTCTGGTCAAGCCCGAGCGGCAGCGCGCCCGACATCGCTTCGTACTGCCAGTTGCGGTCGTTGTTCCAGAATTCAGCGGCACCCGGATCGAAGGGCACGCCGTTGATGGCGAAGCCGAAGCTTTGCATTTGCAGCGGCGTGTTGCGAATGGCGGGCTGCGGCCACGCCGGCACGCGCATTTCGTAATGCTGCGCGCTGATGCGGTTGGGATTACCGCGATTGGGAAAGGCGCCGGTTTCGTGGTCGGGCAGACCGTCGGAACGGATGATGCGGTGGTCGCCTTCGACAGAGAAACGCACGTTGCCGGCATGGGCTGATGAGATCGCCAGCTCGAAGAGTTTCCAATTTGATTGTTCGGCGCCCGGCGGGTACCCGCGCGTGCCATGCGCATGAACCTGAGCGGCAAGGCAGAGCATGGCGGCGAGTGCGGGAGCAAAATGGCGCATAGGTGGTCCCCGTGCGGATGCAGGGTGCGATTGATTCTACGTGAGCGCGTGTTGCCCGGGAAGAACGAAACACGCGGTGCCGGCTCCTGTCATAATTCATGCCTCGAAGCACGGGAGCGCCGGAGACGATCCGGTGAACAAGAGGACATCATGAAAGCATTAGTCTTGCGCGCGCCGAATGCGCCGTTTGAATTGTGCAACGTACCCGATCCGGCACCGGGGCCCGGAGAAGCCGTGGCGCGCGTGCTGGCCTGCGGTTCGGGCCTGACCATCCAGCACATCAAAGCGGGCCGCGTGAAGGTGCCGTTTCCGCGCATCATTGGTCACGAAATCACCGGCGAGATTGTTGCTGTCGGCGCCGGCGTGCCCGGCCTCGCTGCGGGTGATGCGGTGACCGCCTATTACTATCTCAATTGCGGACATTGCCGTAACTGCCTGTCGCAGCTCGAACCGCTGTGTGAAAACCCCGGTGGCCAGATCGGCCGCGAATGCGACGGCGGCTATGCTGAATACATCAAGCTGCCGGCGCGCAATTTCATCAAACTGCCGCGCGAACTCGATTACAAAAAATATCCGGCCGAGATTGGCGTGATCACCGATGCGCTGGCGACACCGTTCAAGGTCTTGAAGCGCGCTAGCGTGAAGGCCGGCGAAACTGTCGCGGTGTTCGGCGCTGGCGGCGGCCTCGGCATTCATCAGTTGATGATGGCGAAATGGGCGCGCGCGCATGTCATCGCCGTCGATGTGGCGAGCGACAAGTTCGATACGTGCCGCAAGGCAGGTGCCGACGAGGTGGTCGATGCGTCGCAGGGTGACGCCGCAGACAGGTTGATGGAGCTCACCAAAGGCCGCGGCGTCGATGTCGCGATCGATTATGTGTCGTCGAAGACCACGCTGGAGGCCGCGGTGAAGGCGCTCGGCAAACGCGGGCGTCTGGTTACGCTCGGCGGTGCCGGTAAAATGCTCTCAGTGCCGGCCACCGATATGCTGATGAAAGAATTATCGCTGCTCGGCAGCCGTTACGTCACGCGCAGCGAAATTCTCGAAACGCTCGATCTCGTCGCGCGTGGCGAGGTGTGGCCGCTGGTGAGCGACATCCGGCTGATGGCGGAGGCGGAAGCGCTGCATGAGCGTGTTGAAAAGGGTGCGGTGATCGGAAGGGCGGCGTTGTTGATCGGGTAGCTCGGTAGAAGGTTCCTCCCTCTTGAGGGGGAATGACAATTAGCAGGTTCCTTCCCCCCTTGAGGGGGAAGGATAGGATGGGGGGATTGCTGAGTAACCTTGAAGCACCGCGTTTATTCGAACAACACCCTTCGGCGGAATGCGCTTCGCTTTTCCGCTCTACGAATCACGCGCTGCCGTGCGCCCGATCCCGGAATACGCTGCGCTCCTTCCGGGCTACAGACTGCGGTAGCGACCGCAAATTATTTCCCCGGGATCACCGGCAACAACACATAAGGCATTTTTCCCGCCGCGAAGTGCAGTGTATTTTTTCCGCCAAATATTTTCGCCGGCCGGTCGTCTGGATCCGTGTGCGTGAAGGGGCCGACCCCTTTCATCGGATAGGGCGCGTGCGCGACACCGGCATCGGTGCCATCGAATTCATAGTCGCAGCCACGTACCGTGAAAGCGATGCGATAACCTTTTGGCACGACGATGGAGGTCGGCCAGATTTCGACATCGAGTTCGACCGGTACGTTAGGTGTGAGCGGCTGATGTTCGTCGTGCGTGTGCAGCGGGCGGTACGGTTTGGTTTCTTTCGCATCGAGCTTGCGCTGCGAGGCACGCAGCCAGCCGAGGCCCACCGGTGTGCGCGGATCGTTGGAGCCGATGAACACGACTTCCTTGCCGGCCGGATCGTAGACGCGCAGGGCGATGAAAACGTCGGCGTCGGTGGTGTCCGACGATAGCCACAGCTTGGCGGCAACCGGACCGGTGATTTCCAGATCAGCTGTCATCGGCGGTGTGGTGAATGTATAGCCGTCGCCGCTGGTTTCATAGGCGAGCGTGCTGTCGCTCTTCGGCGCTGCAGTGGCAAGACCTTGGTCGGCGGGTTGCAGATAGTAGGGCGTCCACTGCGTGCGCGCCAGCGGCCATTCGTTTTCGGCGCGCAGCACGAATTTTTCGCCGGGCCAGCGCACGTTGAGCGAGACCTTCGGCTGTTTGTCCCAGCCGCTTTTTTCACCTTTGAGGAAGTGCGCGAAGAACTGCTTCTGCAGGCCGGCGCCGTAGTTGCTGTAGAAATGCGTGAAGTGGGTGTCGCCGTGCACCTCCAGCCATTTCTGCGGCGAGGCGGCGCGCAGATAGCCCTCGAAGTTGCCGCGCGGATGCAGGCCCTGGCCGCCCCAGTTGCCGGCGGAGAGCAGCGGCGTTTTGATCTTCGAGAAGTCTGGCATGCGCGCGCGATAGTAGTCGTCGATCAGCGGGCGGCGCCGCGCTTCGCCGTCGACGTCGGCGCGGTTCTTCTTCAGTTGTTCGGGTGTCAGCGTGTCGGGCCCGGCGATGGTGTCGCCGGTGACTTTGCTGCGCGCGCCTTTGTCGCCGACGCCATTCTGCACGGTGAGGACCTGGCGGTTGAACCAGTCGTTGAGAAAATCGCAGAGGATGCCGCCGTGGCGGCAAAGTTCGCGGTAATAGTCGGATGAACCTTCCCAGATGCACATCGCGGCCAGATGCGGCGGTTGCAGTGCGGCGACCTGCCATTGGTTCATTGCATAATAAGAAATGCCGTTGATACCGACTTTTCCATTGCTCCACGCCTGCGTGCCGGCCCATTCGATGCAATCGTGGAAGTCGCGCGCTTCGCGCGCCGACCAGACGTCGATCGTGCCCGGCGAGCGGCCGGCGCCGCGCGAATCGACGCGCACAATGGCGTAACCGTCCGGCACCCATTTCTCTGGATCGACGAGTTCCCAGTTCTGGTATTTGTTCGACGAACCCTTCAGCGTGTCGGGCACCGCTTTGATCAGGCGCGCCCACTGGCTCTTGTAGCCTTCTGCGAAATCGAGGCCCTTGGCATACGGCCCGTAGGTGATGATGACCGGATACTTGCCGTCGCCCGGCGGACGGAACACGTCGGCGCGCAGCACCACGCCGTCGTCCATCTTGATCGCGGCGTCCCAGTCGATCTGTATGCCGTCACGGGTTTCGCTTTTCATTGAATTCATTTTTTTACTCGGTCGGTTGGTTGAAACAAGTTGTTCGGGATTTGCGTGGTGCACGGCAGGTGAGTACGCCGCGCTTTTCACCTTCCCCTTCAAGGGGAAGGATGGGATGGGGATGGGTGCATTGTTGTAACCCCATCCCCCCACTGTCTCTCCCCTTGAAGGGGAGAGAACCTTCTCATGAAGTAATTTGTTGGATCAGCCTTTCATGCCCAGCATCTTCGCCGCATTGCCGCCGAGCATGGCGATCTTCTGCTTGTCCGACAGCGTGGCGGTGGCCATGATGTGATCGACCGGATGCTCGTTCCACGGGATCGGCGAGTCGGTGCCGATCATGAGCTGGCTGGCACCGACCTGCGCGACGATGTGGCGCAGTGCTTCCGCGGTGAACACCAGCGTGTCGAAATACATCTGGTTCAGATATTCGGTCGGCTTTTTCTTCAGCACGATGGACGGATCGCAGCCCTGCGGCGAGATGAAGCAGCCGTGGTCGGAGCGCGGCGCGTAGGAGGGCAGGTAGCCGCCGCCATGCGCGGCGCAGACTTTGAGCTTCGGATATTTGTCGAGTACGCCTTCGAAGATCAGGTGCTGCAGCGCGATGGTGGTGTCGAGCGGATTGCCGATCACGTTCGACAGCCAGCCGTTGCCCTTGAAGCGGCTCGCCAGTTGCGGCGTGCTTTGCGGGTGGATGAACAGTGGCACATCGAGTTCTTCGGCTTTGGCCCAGACCGGATGGTATTTCGCATCCGAGAAATCGACGCCGGCGACGCTGCCGCCGATGGCCGCACCCTTGAGCCCGTATTTTTTTACCGCAGTCTCAAGCTGCTGCACGGCGAGGTCCGGGAATTGCAGTGCCAGCGAGGCGAAGGCGGCGAGACGGTCCGGCTTCTTCGCGCAGAGTTCGGCGAGTTTTTCGTTCTGCACGGCGATGACTTTTTCAACAAGTTCGCGCTCCTTGCGGTACCACCAGGGATTGATGCTGAGCACCTCCATGTCCACACCCTGCGCGTCCATCATGCCGAGGCGTTCGTCGAGCACGATGTCGAATTCTTTCGAACCTTTGACCGGCGGATAAATTTCCTTCGCTTCGGCCGCCGGCAGCAGGGCGAGCGCTTCGGCGATCAGGCAGTGCGCGTGCACGTCGATGGTTTTGACACGCTTGCCTTTAACCAGCACCGGCAGTCGCGATTTGAGCTTGGCCTGCGCGCGCGCCGGGGCGGCGCCGAGCAGGCTGCAGCCGGTGAAGATGACGCCGGCGGTGGCAGCGGCGTCCTGGATGAATTTTCTGCGTGTGGTCATGGTTTCTCCTCTGATGAATGGACGGGCGCGGCCTGCAACGGGCCGTCGATTATTGGAAATCCGGCATGGATTATTGCATACAACCATGCGGGCCGATGGCGTGCGCACCAGCGGTTAAATTGCGATAGATCAAATTTTCTGCCGGGTGGCTCTGCTATCCTGCGGGCTCAATTTGAAGGAGTGACAGGCTCATGAAGAATCTGCTCGCCATCTGCGCGATGGTTGTTACTGTTGGTGTTTGGGCGGCTGAAGGTGCCGCACCGGTACCGCCCAAAACCGAGACGGTCAAAGGTGAGGTACAGGAAGTCATCGATGCCAACGGCTTCACGTATCTGCGCCTGAAAACCAGGGACGGCGAATTCTGGGCCTCGGTGACCAAGGCGCCGGTCAAGGTGGGCACCGAAGTCACGGTTGAAAACGTGATGGTGATGAAGGATTTCAAGAGCAAATCGCTCAACCGCACCTTCCCGGTGATTCTGCTGGGTAACCTGCCCGGCGCCGGGCCGGCGAATGCCAATCCGCATACGGGCGTGGCGAAGGCGCCGGACAGCGTCGATGTCAAGGTTGCCAAAGCCAGCGGTGCCAATGCGCGTACGGTGGCCGAGATCACCGGCAAAAGCGCCGAGTTGAAAGACAAGCCGGTCGTGGTGCGCGGCAAGATCGTCAAATACAACCAGGGCATCATGGGCAAGAACTGGCTGCATCTGCGCGATGGCACGGGTTCGGCCGCGGACAACAGCAACGACATTCTGGTCAGAACCACCGCGCCGGCGAAACTCGGCGATGTGGTGACGGCCAAAGGTATCGTGCGCACCGATCAGGATTTCGGTTCGGGCTACGCCTACAAGGTGCTTGTCGAAGACGCGACGCTGCAGAAATAGGCGTTTCGGTCCCGCGGCGGCGCACTGCCGCCCGCGTGTTTCAATAATGTTTTCACCGTGCCGCGCGCGACGGTAAACTCCCGCTTCGTTCAATCGAGGAGAGAGTCCCATGCTGCGCATTTACGGTTCGGCCAATTCGCGTGCAGTCCGCGTGATCTGGATGGTCGGTGAACTCGGCATTGCCTACGAGCACAAAGACTGGCTGCCGCGCGCGGCGGAAACAAAGACGCCAGAGTTCCGCGCGCTCAATGCGAACGGCCGCGTGCCGACCATCGACGACGAGGGTTTCGTGCTCGCCGAATCGATGGCGATCAATCTTTATCTTGCGAAGAAGCACAAAAGCCCGCTCTATCCGGCTGACGCGAAGGGTGAGGCGCTGGCGATGCAGTGGAGCCTGTGGGAAACCGACCGCCTTGATCGGCAGATCGTCGATTACGTGCGTCACGTCAAGGCACTGCCGGAAGCTGAACGCAAACCCGAACTGGCGGAGAAGGCCTGGCAGGAAGTGGTGCCGGCGTTTGATGTACTCGAAAACGCATTGGGCAAATCGAAATATCTGCTGGGTAACGAATTTACGGTGGCCGATCTGAATGTGGCCTCGGCGCTGTTCCGCGCGTTGTCGATTGATCTGTCGAAGTGGCCGCGTCTGGATGCGTGGATGAAGCGTTGCTGGGAACGCCCGGCGGCGAAAAAAGCACGGGCGATGCGCGACAAGTAATTCCTGAAATACCGCGTTTCAATCAAGACGGCGCCGGGTTGCTCTCTGTCGGGAGTCCCGGCGCCGTTTTGTTTTGAGGCGAGCCATCGCTTATTTGCCGCGTGCTGCCTGCACGCCTGCATACGCCAGGGCGCCGACACCGATCAGCGGGAAGGCGGCAAGGTAGGCGAGGCCGATGAACGGTGCGGCGAAGAACAGTGCGACATCCCGTGCGCGTTTCGGCAGTGCCTGGAAACCCATTTTGATGAGCATTGCGAGGCCGGCCAGCGGCAGCAGCGTGATGGCTGCGAGTCCGATCAGCGGCGCCGCGACGATCATGGCGACGAATTTGGCTTGGGCGATTGCGGCGGTGTAGTCGTGGCCGCGGGTGGGTGCCGTGGTTTGGTATCCGGCGTTCATGGTCATCGTGGTGTTCATGATCTTCTCCTGGTTGAATTTCGTTGCTGCTTGCCCAGTATTCAGCAAGCGACGTGCCAGCAGCGGCGACCATTTGAAAACTTGATTGATTTCATGTGTTTGAGCGACTTTTGCGCGGCGGCCCGCGGGTTCCCTGGTCGTGCGTTTGCCCCCGCTTGTACATTTTTTTTGTGCGATACCGTGCCGGGTGCGCTGGATTTATCTTTGTATTCATGGCGGTAGCGGGTTTCCGCGGCGCATATTTTTTTAGGCGGCCACACCGTGTTGCCGGCGCCGCGGGCTACGTTGTTGAATAGCCATGAGCTATCGAAACAATAGTAACAATCAAATTTATTTATTAATGAGGCCTCGCTAAGATTCGCTCCGTGGTCAACGTTTAATTCAAACCTCCAAGGAGAAACACATGAGCGCTTCACTGATCAACACCGAAATTCTTCCGTTCAAGGCGACCGCCTTCCACGCCGGCCAGTTCGTCGACGTCAGCAACGCGACGCTGAAGGGCAAGTGGTCGGTCGTGTTCTTCTATCCGGCCGACTTCACCTTCGTCTGCCCGACCGAACTGGGCGACCTCGCCGACAACTACGCCGAGTTCAAGAAGATGGGCGTGGAGATTTACGCCGTGTCGACCGACACGCACTTCACGCACAAGGCCTGGCACGACACCTCCGACACCATCCGCAAGATCCAGTATCCGATGGTCGGCGACCCGACCGGCCAGATTACGCGCAACTTCGGCGTGATGATCGAAACCGAAGGCCTCGCCGAACGCGGCACCTTCGTCATCGACCCGCAGGGCCGGATCCAGATCATCGAAGTCAACGCCGGCGGTATCGGCCGCGATGCTTCGGAACTGCTGCGCAAGGTCAAGGCCGCGCAATACGTCGCCAGCCATCCGGGTGAAGTGTGCCCGGCGAAGTGGAAGGAAGGCGCGAAGACGCTGGCGCCTTCGCTCGACCTGGTCGGCAAGATCTGATCGTTTAATCAGCCGGCGCGCCCCGCGCGGGGCCGCCGGCGGTTCGCAGCGCCAAGGCCCCGCCCGGCGGTGTTTTGGCAGTGCCAACCGCAGTGCATAACGATTACCTCGTGGAGAACAGCATGCTCGACGCCAACATCAAAACACAACTCAAGAACTATCTTGAACGCCTGCAGCAGCCGATCGAACTCGTCGCCACGCTCGACGACAGCGAAAAATCGATCGAGACATGCGGCCTCCTGCGCGAGATCGCCACGCTCTCACCGTTGGTGACGGTGCGCGAAGACGGTGAGGATTTACGCAAGCCCTCGTTCGCGGTCGGCCGCGCCGGTGAAACGGCACGCATCCGCTTCGCCGGCATTCCGATGGGACACGAGTTCACTTCGCTTGTATTGGCCTTGTTGCAGGCCGGCGGTCATCCGCCGAAAGTGGATGCCGCGGTAATCGAACAGATCTGTGCCATCGACGCCGGCATCGGCCGCTTTCGTTTCGAAACCTATATCTCCTTGTCCTGCCATAACTGCCCG
>JANXSE010000345.1 GCA_025356695.1 Betaproteobacteria bacterium | reverse complement strand
TCAAGGTTGCGCAAATGACGCTCGACGTGGCGGCGCAGGAAGTGTCGAAGAACCGCAGCGGTCATCTGCCGACGCTCGACGCTGTCGCCAGTTATGCCGATGCCGCGCAGGGCGCGGGCATCCAGGGCGGCGTCGGCTTCGACAGTACAACACGCTATATCGGTTTGCAGATTGCAGTGCCGATTTATCAGGGCGGGCTGGTCAATTCAAAAGTGCGCGAAGCCCTCGCCAATCAGGAAAAAGCGCGCCAGGATCTGGAAAACGCACGGCGCACGGTCGCGCAAACCGCGCGCGCGGCGTTTCTTGGTGTGACCAGCGGTGTGGCGCAAATCAAGGCGCTCGACGCCGCGCTGATCTCGTCGCAAAGCTCGCTCGATTCAACCAAGCTCGGACAGGAAGTCGGCGTCAGAACCCAGGTTGATGTGCTCAACGCGCAGCAGCAGCTGATTTCAACCCGCCGCGATTACGCGCAGGCCATCTACGGCTATGCGATCAATGTACTGAAGCTGAAGGCGGCAGCCGGCACGCTCGCCGAAGCCGACATGGCTTACGTCAACCAGTGGCTGGGCAACTAGACTCCGACGCGTCAGCGAAGGCCGCTCTGCGCCGCGAGATACTCGCCGCCCGCGATGCCTTGAGTGCCGAGGCGCGCGCCGCTGCCAGCGCCTGCATTACGCAACAAATACTCGCACTCGACGCGTGGAAAAACGCGCGCTTCGTGCTGGCCTATCTCACCTTCGACAGCGAATTCATCACTGCGGCGCTGCTCGAAAACGCTGCCGCAACGGGCAAACAACTGTGCCTGCCGCGCGTTGATCGCGCCACCAAAACACTCGCCATTCACGCGGTTGCGGATACAGTGAACGACGTGGTGGCCGGCGTGTGGGGTATCCGCGAGCCGCGCAGCAGTTGCCCGCCGGTGGCTTTGAACGACATCGATTTCGTACTGGTTCCCGGCGTTGCCTTCACGCCGCGCGCCGAACGGCTGGGCTACGGCGGCGGTTTTTACGACCGCCTGATCGGCCGCTTCGAACAACGCCCGCCGCTGGTCGCCGCCGCGTATTCACTGCAACTGCGCGCGCAGATACCGCTCTCCGAACGCGATCGCAGTATCGATCTGGTGATTACCGAAGACGCCGCCTATTGCGGCTGCTGAGCGGTGTGGCGACGCCGGCGACTATAATCCGTCATCGCACGATGGAATGATCCGGCAACTGACATGAAGCGCAGTGACAAAATTTACGTTGCCGGACATCGCGGACTGGCCGGCGCTGCTTTGCTGCGCCGGCTGCAGTCGGGCGGCTTCAGCAATCTTGTCACGCGCACGCACGCCGAACTTGAACTGATGGACGCCGCGGCGGTGCACCGGTTTTTCGCCGCCGAGCGCCCGGATTACGTATTTCTGGCCGCCGCGCGCGTCGGCGGCATCGTCGCCAACAACAGCTACCCGGCCGATTTCATCACGCAAAATCTGGCGATCCAGAACAACGTCATGACCGAAGCCTGGCGCCAGGGCGTGCAGCGGCTGATTTTTCTCGGTTCGTCGTGCATCTACCCGCGCGATTGCCCGCAGCCGATACGCGAATCCTATCTGCTCACCGGGCCGCTCGAGCACACCAACCGCGCCTACGCGGTGGCGAAAATCGCCGGCGTCGAAACCTGCTGGGCATTCAACCGCCAGTATCAAACCCGCTTCATTGCCGCCATGCCGACCAATCTCTACGGCATCGGTGACCACTATGATCTGAAAAATTCGCACGTGCTACCGGCGCTGATCCGCAAGATGCACGAAGCAAAAACAAATGGCGAGCGCGAAGTCATTGTGTGGGGAACGGGCACGCCGCGCCGCGAACTGCTCTATAGCGATGACATGGCCGATGCCTGCGTGTTTCTGGCCGGACTGCCGGAAAAAATTTACGACGACCTGTTTGCCGGCAACAGTGAAGTGCCGCTGATCAATATCGGCTACGGCAGCGATCAAACCATCCGCGAACTTGCCGAACGCGTGGCGAAGCTGCTGGGCTTTGACGGCACACTGGTGTTCGATCGCAACCAGCCCGACGGCACGCCGCAGAAACTGCTCGATTCGTCGCGCATTCGCGCGCTCGGCTGGCAGCCTGCGACCTCGCTCGACGACGGCATACGCCTGACGTACGCCGATTATCTGCAACAGCAGGGCGAAAACGCCCCGGGAGCGCCGCATGGCTGAAACACTCGGTTCGTTGTGCGACAAGCTGACGATCATCAAGTTGAAGCAATGGCATGCCGAGGATCCGGCGCGCAGCGCCAGCCTCGCCGCGCAGGAACAGCAATTGTCTACGGAGATCGACGAATTCGTCAGCGCCGCGGCGGGCGGCAAAATTCCGCCTGAAAAACTTACGTTCGCCGCCAACAAGATCTACAAAAAAGAAGGCAACGAAATCGCCCCCGTCAGCGGCGGCATCGGCGCATTGTTTGCCGAGCTTGCCCGCGTTAATTGCGCGCTCTGGCACGAGCAGGAAAAAGTCTATGCATTCGACAAAGTGCCGGCGGCGGAAAAAGACACGGTGATCAAACAGCTGGCGCTGCTCAATCTTGAGCGCAACCAGTGCATCGACGGCATCGATCGCAATTTTGTCCGGCTGATCGCTCAGTCGGGCGACATCGCCAAACCGGGAAAGTAGGCAACCATGCATCTGATTCATCGCAAAACCTGCCGCGTCTGCGGTTCAAATTCGCTGACCAAGGTGATCGAGCTGGGTGAGCAGCACCTGCAGGGCGCTTTTGTCAAAGACGGGCTGCCGCTGCCGCCGCAACGGCGCATCCCGCTGACGCTGGTGCGCTGCGACCCGACGCGCGACGAAAAAGCCTGCGGCCTCCTGCAAATGGAACACAGCGTGCCACCGGAGGTGCTGTATTCGTCTTACTGGTACCGCTCCGGCACCAACAACACGATGCGCAATCATCTGCAGGGCATTGCCGAAGAAGCCGCAGCGATCGTCGGTGACGGCGCGCGCACGGTACTCGACATCGGCTGCAACGACGGCACGCTGCTCAACTGCTATCCGAAAACATTCGCCAGGTTCGGCGTCGATCCGTCCGATGTCGCGTTAAGCGTCGGCGGCGACATCCAGCTGGTGCGCGACACTTTTCCGTCGAACGAGTTGACAGCGGTGCTGGCGGGATACAAGTGCCACATTGTCACCTCGATTGCGATGTTCTACGACCTTGAAGATCCGATCGGTTTCGCGCGTTCAGTCAAAAGCGTTCTCGCACCGGACGGCATCTGGGTGCTTGAGATGTCGTACATGCCGACCATGCTGGCAATGAATTCCTACGACACCATCTGCCACGAGCATCTTGAGTATTACAGCCTTGCCGTACTCGAACGCATCATGCTCGCGGCCGGGCTCAAGGTGGTCAACGTCTCACTCAACTCGATCAACGGCGGCAGCATCCGCTGCTTTGCTACGCACGAAAATAATTTCCGCCAACGCAGCGCCGACGACGCACAGCGGCTGCGCGCGCTGCGCCAGCAGGAGTTCGATCTCGAACTCGACACCGACAAGCCCTATCGCAATTTTCAGAACCGCATCAACGCCCACCGCGACGAACTGGCGGCGCTGCTGAAAAAACTCAAGGCCGCGGGCAAACAAATTCACGTCTATGGCGCCTCAACCAAGGGCAACACCATCCTGCAGTGGTGCGGCATCGACAAAACCATCATCACCGTCGCTGCCGAACGCAACCCGGACAAATTCGGCGCGCGCACGCTCGGCACCGATATTCCCATCGTCAGCGAAGAAGCCTCGCGCGCCATGCGCCCCGATTACTATCTGGTGCTGCCATGGCATTTCAAAGAAGAATTTCTGCAGCGTGAAGCCGAGTCGATCCGCCAGGGCATCAAATTCATTTTCCCGCTGCCGGTTATCGAAATCGCCTGACGCCGCATGAATTCGCTCTGGGGCTCGCTATTCAGTACGCTTGCGAAACGGGTCACCCGCGCGTTTGGCGGAAAACCGCCCGCTGCTGCGGCGCGCGCTTCAACTGATACAGCCAGCGCCGCGCGCGCCTTGAGCACAGTGCCGCCGGGCGCGTTCGATCTGCGCCCGGCGCTCAAATGCGACACGCCGCACGGAATTTTTTGCCTGCCGGCGGATTTCGCCACGGACAGTGCAGCCACTGCCATCGCCGCCGGCACGCCCCTGCCGGACGCTCTTCTGAAGATTGCGCAAAAACACATCGCACCCGGCAGTATCGTGCTTGATATCGGCGCCGGGTTCGGCCGCACGTCGCTGTTGTTTTCCGCCCTGACCGGGCCGGCCGGCCGCGTGCTTGCATTTGAAGCGGACGATTATCTGTGCGACGTGCTGCAACAGACTGTTGCCTTCAATCAGTGCGAAAACATACGGGTATTTTCCGGCGCGGTTTACGACGGCTCGCGCGCCGGCGTTGGATTCCCGGCCACGCCGGTCATGGCAAACGCCGCCTACAGCGGGCAGCGCATCGATTTCGCCGCAGATTACGCCGGCACATTGCCAACGCGAACCATCGATGACCTGCAAATCCAGGCGCCCGTCAGCCTGCTATATGCAGACAGCAACGGCTGCGAGATTCAGGTACTGCGTGGCGCGATTGAAACCATCGCCAGATTCCGCATGCCGATCGCCTTGAACTTCAATCCGGCGCTGACCGCGAAATTCGGCTCGACCCCCGCCGATCTGACCGCATTTTTCAACGAAATCGGCTACACCACTGCCGAACGCTACGGCGACCAGCTATGCCTTGCGCTGCCGCTGGAAAATGCGCACGACACGGTACGGCCGCGCGATGCATCGCACGCCCCCGACTTCGCGCATCCTGATATCCGCGCAACTGCACCGGCATCGCTGTCGACGCTGTGCAAACTGCTGCAAAACCGCGCCGAGGTCGAAGCATGCACCGCGTACCTCAAAAGCGCCGGCTACGTGCCGCACAGTCTGGCCTGCAAGAACTGGGATCTCGCCCACCTCATCCCGGCAATCGGCGATGGCAATTTCCTCGATATGGGCAGCTCCGACTCTTACATCCTGAAAAATCTCGCGCTCAAGCGCATACGCGGCGAGTTGTACGGTATCGACCTGCGCGCACCCGACGTACCGATCAGCGCGGTCAGGTACCTGATCGGCGACCTCATGCACACGCCGCTGCCCGACGGATACTTCTCCAATATCACCTGCCTGTCGGTGCTTGAGCACCAGGTTGATTACGACAAATTTGCGGCCGAAGCAGCGCGGCTGCTGGCGCCGGGCGGCATGTTGTTCGTCACCTTCGATTATCGGGAGCCGCGGGTAAGTTTGCGACTCAAACTCTACGGCCTCGACTGGTTGCCGCTTGATGCCGCGATGGTGCGGGATTTCAACGACAGTTGTCTGCGGCACGGACTCGCCCCGGTCGAGGCATTCGATTTCACGACAGGCGATCCGGTCATTCAGTGGGGCTACTATTCGCCGCACCCCGAGGTAAGCTACACCTTTGGCATGGCCGCTTTTCGAAAACACTGACTGATGCAAACCGCACTGATATTCGGCGCCGGCGGACAGGACGGACATTATTTGTCGGCGCTGTGCCGCGCCCGCGGCATCACGCCCGCAGGTTGCTCGCGCTCGGCGGGCGACTGGATGCAAGGCGACGTTGCCGATCATGCGTTCGTCACCGCGCTGGTGCGCGAACGGCAGCCTGCCTACATATTCCAACTCGCAGCAAATTCAACCACCCGTCACGATGCGCTGTTCGACAATCACGCCGCGATTTCAACCGGCACCATCAACGTGCTGGAGGCCGCGCGACAGCACACCCCGCAGGCGCGCATTTTCATTCCGGGCAGCGGCGTCATGTTCAAAAACGCCGGGCTGCCGATCTCCGAGCGCGATGCGTTTGACGCGGCCAGCCCCTATGCGGTTGCACGCATACATGCAGTGTACGCCGCGCGTTATTACCGCTCGCTCGGGTTGCGCGTTTTTGTCGGCCACTTGTTCCACCATGAAAGCCCGTTGCGCGGGCCGACACATGTCAGCCGCATGATTGCCGATGCGGCGCGCCGTGCCGCCGCCGGCAACAAGGAAGCCATTGAAATCGGCGACGTCACCGTCGAGAAGGAATGGACTTTCGCCGGCGACATCGTCGCCGGCATGCTCGCGCTGGCAAGCCAGGATCAGATTTTCGAAGCCGTGATCGGCTCTGGAAAAACGCACTCGATTGGTGACTGGCTGACCGCCTGTTTTGCGCCGCTGGCGCTCGACTGGCGCGACTACGTCAAACCGCGCAGCGGTTTTTCGCCCGAGTACCGTCGCCTTGTTTCAGATCCCGCCACCATGATGAGCCTCGGCTGGTCGCCCAAAATGGATATCGATGAACTGGCGGCGATGATGGTCAAGGCGCCGACGCACGCCGACCGTTGATGGAATTCGCTGCGACCACGCGCAAACGGATACTGCTGGGTCAGCTTGCAGCGCGCGGCGATTGTCTCTACGCGACGGCCGTTGCGCGCCAGATCAAGACCGACTACCCGGGTTGTCACCTGACCTGGGCAATCGGCTCGGTGCACCGCGGCGTCATCGATGGCAACCCGGATATCGATGCGGTGTGGGAAATCCCCCTGGAGAATCCCGGCCAGGTGCAGGCCGTGTGGCAGGAATTTTTTTCCGCGGCGCAAAAGCGCCTCAAGCAGGGCGATTTTGACGAGGCGTTTTTCACCCAGATTTATCCTGGCAATTACAAAAATTTTGACGGCACGGTACGCGCTTCGATATTCAGGGGTTACCCGCGGCCGCTCACGGTTGCGGTCGCCCCCGTCATGCGTTTGAGCGATGCCGAAGTTGAAAACGTCCGCCGTTTTGCCGACAAACACCGTCTTGCTGACCACCATCCGGTTATTTTGTTTGAATACGTGCACCGTAGCGGGCAAAGTTTTA
>JANXSE010000418.1 GCA_025356695.1 Betaproteobacteria bacterium | reverse complement strand
GCCGTAGGTCTTGTGCGCGGTCAGCGACATCAAATCGACCGGCAGGGCTTTGAGATCGATCGCCACCTTGCCGGTGGCCTGCGCCGCATCGACGTGCAGCACGATGCCGCGTGCACGGCAGATCGCGCCGATCGCGGCGATGTCTTGAATGACACCGATTTCGTTGTTGACCATCATCACCGAGACGAGCGTGGTGTCGGGCTGCAACGCCGCTTCAAACGCGGCCAGATCGAGCAGGCCGCTGGATTGCGGCGCCAGCAGCGTGGTCGTAAAACCGCGGCTTTCCAGATCGCGCAGGGTATCGAGCACCGCGTTGTGCTCGGTCTGCACCGAGACGAGGTGGCGGCCGCGCGCTTCGTTGGCCTGTGCCGCGCCCTTCAGCGCGAGGTTGTTCGATTCGGTGGCACCGGAGGTCCAGATGATGTCCTGCGCACCGGCGTTGACGAGACGCGCTACGGCAGCGCGCGCGGCCTCGACGGCGGCACGCGCTTCGCGGCCAAAAGCGTGCGAGCCGCTGGCCGGATTGCCGAAGCGGCTAGTCAGCCACGGCAGCATTTTTTCGACCACGCGCGGATCGACCGGAGTCGTGGCGGAGTTATCAAGATAGATCGGGAGGCTGGGCATAATACGGGCTCCTGGGATCAATGCCGCGGCATCAGCGCTGCGAGCACGCGCTGGCGCTTTTCTTCGACATCCTTGGCAAAGCCGCGGTGTTTGCTGTCGACGAAGGAGGTGGCGAGACCCAGCTTGAGCAGGGCGACGGCAAAAGTTGCGCCGAGGTCGTCTACGTCGGGGCTGACCTTGGCGAGTTGCAGCGCCTCGATGGTTTCGTCCATCAGCTGTTGCAGCGCTGCGTGCATTTCTTCGTCGAATAGTTTTTGCATGTTCCACTTTCTGCGTAGTGGTGCAATTTTAGCGCCATTGCGCCAGCGGCGCAGCGCGTGATATGCGAAAATCCCGCCACACTAACCGGAGAAAACATGAACCTGAATCTCAAAGGCAAGGTCGCCGCGGTCACCGGCGGCAGCGAAGGCATCGGCCGTGCCACTGCACTGAAGCTCGCCGAACTGGGCGCCAGCGTGGCGATTTGCGCGCGCCGCGCCGAGGTCCTCGAAAAATTCGCGGCGGAAATCCGTGCTGCCGGCGGCACAGTCATGACCAGTATCGCCGATGCCACCAAGCCCGAAGACATGTCGCGTTTCGTCGATGAAACGGTGAAGAAATTCGGCCGCATCGACATCATGGTCAACAACGCCGGCGCTACCGGGCAGGCGGCATTCGATACGGTCGACGACGCAGCGTGGGAGAAAGACATCGACGTCAAGGTGATGGCGCACATCTACACGGCGCGCGCGGTGATTCCGCACATGAAGAAGCAGGGCGGCGGCCGCATCATCAACCTGAACATGACGGCAGCGAAACAGCCGGGGGCGGCGCAGTTTCCGACCACCGTCAGCCGCGCTGCCGGCCTCGCGCTGGCGAAAGGCCTGTCGAAGGAACTCGCACCGCACAATATTCTGGTCAACGTTGTCGCCGTCGGCAAGATCAAGTCGGCGCAGCAGGCACGCGGCGCTGCGCGCGCCGGCATCACGGTTGAAGAGCATTACGCCAAAACCGGCAAGGCCGTTCCAATGGGCCGCATGGGTGAGTCCGAGGAAGTGGCCAACGTGATCGCCTTCCTCGCCTCGGATGCGGCCAGTTACGTCACCGGCACCTGCATCAACGTCGACGGCGGTCTCTCCGGCGTTTTGTAAATGTGGTTTGCGACACCGGCGACCGATCGTGTCGCCGCGTGGTTGCTGGCCTCGGTCAGCGCGCTGGCGGTGGTTGGTGAACTGGTGCCGGCATGGCCGGACTGGATCACCGGCGCCATCTGCTGGGCCGCCTGCGCCATGCTCTGGCACAAGGTCAAACCCTTGCAGCGCCGCGTCGTTCTGCTGCTGCTCGCTTTCGGCGGCGCCGGCGTTGCTGTTGGCACGCTTGCCGGACACGCCGGTTTCTTCAATCGCGCCTTGACACAGAACCTGCCGCTGGTTGGCATGCTGCTCGCCGTCTCCTTTCTGCAATTGATCGGCGCGCAGCCCGGAACGCCGGAAGAAAAGCTCTCGACCGGTCGCGGCGCACTGTTCCGCACGCTGCTCGGCGTGCATCTGTTCGGCGCGGTGATCAATTATTCGGCGGTGGCGATCTTCGCCGACCGTCTGAGCGCGCGCACGCGGCTCACACTGGATCAGGCTACCGCACTGTCGCAGTCCTTCATCATCGGCGCCGTGTGGTCGCCGTTTTATGGCGCGATGGCGGTGGCGCTGACCTTTGCACCGGGTGCGAGTCTGACGCGGCTGATGAGCATCGGTTTGCCGCTGGCACTGATCGGTCTGGCAGTGAGCTGGTTCACGCTGTCGTCGCGACGCCACGGCTATGCGCGTGAGTTCGCGGGCTACCCGCTGCACCTTGAGGCATTGTGGTTGCCGTTTGCGCTGGTGGTTTCAGTGCTGGTCATACATGAGCTGCAGCCGGCGTGGCCGGTGCTGGCGATCATTACGCTGACCGCGCCGATTCTGACCGCGCTGACGCTGCTGGTGCGTGACGGCGGCCTCACCGGCGCCGCGCTGCGCCGCGTGATTGACGTGCGGCTGCCGGAAATGGGCGGCGAGATGGCGCTGTTCATGTCGGCCGGCGTGCTGTCGGCGGGCATGGCAGGCGCTGTTGCCGCTTTCAACCTCGGTCTGCCGTTTGCGCATTTCGGCGCCACCGAGGCGGGCATTACCGCGACGGCGATGACATTTGCCGCGTGGCTCGGTTTTCATCCGGTCATACTCGGCATGGTGATCGGGCCGTGGATCGCGCAGCTCAATCCCGATCCCAACCTGTTGGCGATGTCGCTGCTGATGCCATGGGCCTTCGGCCTCACGGCCTGTCCGCTCGGCAATACCATACTGGCGGTGCATGCGCGTTATCAGATTTCGACGCGCGATCTGCTCAATCGCAACCGCCTCTACAGCTTTCAGATGCTGGTGCTTGGCATTGTTGTGCTGCACATTTACGAGCGCATCACCATTGGCCCTGTCTGAGGGCCACCTGCAAAGCGCGTAGGGTGCGCACTGCGCACCCTACATACCGCCTACAGTACCTCGGCGGCGTGATCCGCCAGTCTTGAGCGCTCGCCACGCTGCAGCGTGATGTGCCCGCTGTGCGCCCAGCCCTTGAAGCGGTCCACCACATAGGTGAGCCCTGAACTGCCTTCGGTCAGGTAGGGCGTGTCGATCTGCGAGATATTGCCGAGCACGACCACTTTAGTACCGGGACCGGCGCGCGTGATCAGCGTCTTCATCTGCTTTGGCGTCAGGTTCTGCGCTTCGTCGATGATCAGATATTTTTTGAGGAAGGTGCGGCCGCGCATGAAGTTGAGTGACTTCACCTTGATGCGTGAACGCACGAGGTCGCGCGTTGCCGCGCGGCCCCATTCACCAGCCTCGTCGTCGGTGGTGTTGAGCACGTCGAGGTTGTCTTCGAGTGCGCCCATCCACGGGTTCATCTTTTCTTCTTCAGTGCCTGGCAGGAAGCCGATGTCTTCGCCAACCGGCACCGTGACGCGGGTCATGATGATTTCGCTGTAGGTCTTGTGTTCGAGGGTGTGCATGAGGCCGGCCGCCAGCGTCAGCAGGGTTTTGCCGGTGCCGGCCTGACCGAGCAGGGTGACGAAATCAACATCCGGATTCATCAGTGCGTTCAACGCAAAATTCTGTTCGCGGTTGCGCGCGGTGATGCCCCACACGCTGTGGCGCTGGTGGGTGTAATCGATGATGGTTTCGAGCACCGCCTGCTTGCCGGTGATTTCCTTCACGCGTGCGTAGAGCGGACGGTCCGATTCCTGATAAACGAATTCGTTCACCATCAACTGCGACACCAGCGGGCCGCTGATGCGGTAGTAGGTATGGGCGCCGTGCTGCCACGACTCCATGCCCTTGGCGTGTTTGTCCCAGAAGTCGGCACCAAGCTCACGCGTGCCGGCGTAGAGCAGGTCGGTGTCTTCGAGCACCTTGTCGTTGAAGTAGTCCTCGGTCGCCAGACCCAGCGCGCGCGCCTTGATGCGCATGTTGATGTCTTTGCTGACGAGGATGACCTGGCGTTTTGTCTGTGCGTCCTGCAGGTGCTTGACCACGCCGATGATCTGGTTGTCGGCCTTGCCGCTGGCGAGGCGGACGGGCAGTTCGCCGATAATCGCCTGTGTCTGCAAAAACAGCCGGCCGGTGGCTTCGCCGCCGTTGTGCGTCCGCAGTTCGATACCCTGTTCGATGTCGTGTTCGACCGGGCTGACGATTTCGTCGAGGAAACGGCTCGCCTGGCGCGCGTTGCGGGCGACTTCGGAGACCCCTTTCTTGCTGGAGTCGAGCTCTTCGAGCGTCGCCATCGGGATGTAGATATCGTGTTCCTGGAAACGGAACAGGCAGGTCGGGTCGTGCATCAGCACGTTGGTGTCAAGCACGAAGAGCTTGACGGAAGGATGTAGGCGCGTGACGGATGAAACGGGTTTACGCGGTGTCATGTCGCTCCAACGATGGACAGGGGAGAAGAAACTGTGGCGGGGCCGCCGGAACCGTGACACGCATGCATGCGTGTTCCATCAGTTCGCGGGCCCCAGTGTCTTGATGAAGTCGAGGACTTCCTGCGCGTGGCCCGGCACCTTGAGGCCGCGCCACTCGCGCGCCAGTTCGCCGGCGGCGTTGAAAACGAAGGTGCTGCGTTCGATGCCGCGCACCTGCTTGCCGTACATGTTCTTCATCTTGATCACGCTGAAGAGCTTGCACGCCGTTTCTTCCGCGTCCGACAGCAACTCGAACGGAAAGGTCATCTTGGCCTTGAAATTTTCGTGCGACTTCAGGCTGTCGCGCGAGACGCCGAAGACGGCGCACTTCAGTTTCTGGAACTGCGGATGCAGGTCGCGAAAGTTCTGGCCCTCGGTGGTGCAGCCCGGGGTGTTGTCTTTCGGGTAGAAGTAGAGCACGGCAGGATGGCCACGCTGCGCAGAAAGCTTGAAGGTGATGCCGCTGGTTCCGGGTAGCTCGAAATCAGGAAACGTTTTCTTGGGCATGGATGCTTTGTGCTTGAAGCTCAGATTTCATTGTGTCGCAAAAAAGCAGAGGTGGCAAGCGTGTCGCAACTGCGCGTGTAATCAAATTGTCACGCCAGGCGGTTAATGGGCTTGACGCCGGCGATTATGGTGCGGCTTCCGCCAGAAATTCGCCGTCCTGCACCGAGAGTGTGCCGGAGCGTCCGGGAATTTCGCCATCGATGACTGCGTAGCGCGGTAGCGCGCCGGCTTCGAGTGTGCCGGCATAATCGCGCAGTGAAACAAGTTCGTGGCCGGCGGCGCGCCAGCCTTCGAGCAAGCGCTCGAACACCGGCAGCAGCTTCATACCTTCGAGTTCGGCGTGCAGCGTGTAGACGTGGCCTCTTGCGCGGTTGTCGGCGCTCAGGTGCAGCAGATGGTCGGCGACGTTGTCCACGGTGATAGCGCCGACGCCGATCAGTTCGTCCAGCGTCGGCAGCGTGGTCGGCAGTTGCGGGCAGGCGATGATCTCACCATTGATGACGGGAATGAAGGGGCCGCCGCCGCGCGTGTCGGAGCAGTAATCGAAACCGAGTTGTTGCGTCAGGCGGTAGGCGTGCCGGTTCATCTGCCAGCCGGCGGCGCCGTGCACGCGCGCACGTTCGCCGAAAACGTTTTCGTAGCGTTTGCACGCCAGCTCCATCTGTTCCACGGTCCAGGCGGCGTCAGCCTGCGCCACACCGTCCTGCCATTTGACGTGGTCCCAGGTGTGGATGCCGGTTTCGAAGCCGGCGTCGCGCACGCTGCGCAGAATGTCGGCACAGCGTACGCCGATGTCGGGACCGGGCAGTAGCGTGCCGTAGAGCAGGGTGACGATGCCGTAGTGTTCGAGCACCGAGGTGCGCGACACTTTTTTCATGAAGCCGGGGCGTAAGGCACGGCGGATGGCGCGACCGGTATGGTCGGGGCCGAGACTGAACAGAAAGGTGGCGCCGGCATGGTGACGCTTCAATGCATCGATCAGACGCGGCACGCCTTCGCGCGTGCCGCGGTAGGTATCGACGTCGATTTTGAGAGCGATTTTCATGAGAGGGATGAGGCGTGAGAAGCGCGGTGTTAGGAGGAATGCCGCGTCACCGCCAGTACCGGAAAAATCGTGCCCTTCACACTTTACGTCGCAAAGCGCATCAATTCATCAAGTTCTTGGCGTCAGCGACATGCGTGCGATAGGCGTCAAAGATGTTCTTCAGCGCGGTTTTCATGTCGACCTGCGGTTTCCACTTGAGGTCGGTGCGCGTGTTGGCGATCTTCGGCACGCGGTTCTGCACGTCCTGATAGCCTTTGCCGTAATACAGCGCCGAGGTGGTCTTGATCAGCTTGACCTTCTTTGCGCTGGCCTGGTACTCGGGATAGGTCAGTGCAAGTTTCAGCATCATCTGCGCGAGGTCCTTGACCGAGTAATTATTGGTCGGGTTGCCGATGTTGTAAATCTTGCTGCTGGCGATGCCGCGCGGATTGTCGATGATTTTCATCAGCGCGTCGATGCCGTCGCTGATGTAGGTGAAGGCGCGTTTCTGCGTGCCGCCGTCGACCAGCTTGATGTTTTCGCCGCGCACGATGTGGCCGAGAAACTGCGTGATCACGCGCGAGCTGCCTTCCTTCGGCGTGTGGATATTGTCGAGGCCGGAGCCGATCCAGTTGAACGGGCGGAACAGCGTGTATTGCAGGCCTTCCTGCATGCCGTAGGCGTGGATCACGCGGTCCATCAACTGCTTCGAGCAGGAATAAATCCAGCGCGGCTTGTTGATCGGGCCGAGGACCATGTTCGACAGTTCCGGGTCAAACTCGGCGTCGTCGCACATGCCGTAGACCTCGGAGGTCGACGGGAAAACGACGCGCTTCTTGTATTTGACGCAATGGCGGACGATCGGCAGGTTGGCTTCGAAATCGAGCTCGAACACCTTCAGCGGCTGCTTGACGTAGGTGGCCGGCGTGGCGATCGCCACCAGCGGCAGCACAGTGTCGCATTTGCGGATGTGGTATTCGATCCACTCCTTGTTGATCGTGATGTCGCCTTCGAAGAAGTGAAAGCGCGGATGGTGCAGCAGGTCCGAAATACGGTCGGTCTGCATGTCCATGCCGTAGACCTCCCAGTCGGTGGTCTTGATGATGCGCTGGGAAAGGTGGTGGCCGATGAAGCCGTTGACGCCGAGTATGAGTATGCGTTTCATTGTTGCAAGGTCTCCAGTATTACCGGATTGTCGCCGAAACGTGACAGAAAATCACGTGCGTTTAAAGGTTTGCCTTCAAATTCCATTTCCAGCAGACGCAGCGCGCTGCCGTCGCTGCAGACGGCGACGCAGTGTCCATCACGCACGGACAATGACGGACGCGGCAAGCCGGCAGGTGCCGTCGGTTCGGGCTGTGTGCGGAACACCTTCAGCGTGCCGCCTGCAAGATTGGTAAACGCGCCGGGATAGGGCGGGGCCACGCCGCGCACGAGGTTGTGCACGCGCAGTGCAGGCAGCGCCCAGTTGATGCAACCGTCAGCCGGCTTGCGGCCGCCGAAATAAGCGCCGGCCGTCAGATCCTGTTTAACGCGGGGCGCGGTGCCGGCAACGAGGCCGGGCAGGCTGCGGTCGAGCACCTGTGCCGCCGCGCTGGTGACTTTTTTGAACACGTCCGCTGCCGTTTCATCGGGCAGGATGGCCACGGCCTGTTGATCGACGATGTCGCCGGCATCGGGTTTTGCTGTCATGTAATGCAGCGTGGCGCCGGTTTCGGATTCGCCGTTGATCACCGCCCAGTTGATCGGCACACGGCCGCGGTATTGCGGCAGCAGCGAGCCGTGCATGTTGAGCGCGCCGCGCGAAGCGCAGTCGAGCAGCGGCTGCTTCAGCATGTTGCGGTAGTAAAACGAGAAGATGAAATCGGGTTTCAGTGCACGTATACGTTCGAGTATCGCGGGCGTGTTGGCGTCGTCTGGTGTGATGGCTTCGATGCCATGCTGTTTGCACAATGCCGCAACGCTGTCGAACCAGATCAGTTCAGCCGGATTGTCGATGTGCGTGAGAACCAGCGCGACGTCGATCTTGTGCTTGAGCAGCACGGATAAACACTGGACGCCGACATTGTGATAAGCAAAAACAACCGCACGCGTCATTCTTTGCGTTCCAGGATCGCCTGAATCAGAAAGCGCGGCCGGCTGCGCACCTGCTGGTAGATGCGGCCGATGTATTCGCCGAGGAGTCCTACGCCGAACAGCACGATGCCCGTCAGGAAGAACTGCAGAATGTCACGATCCCACAGCGCTATCAGGCCTTCGGCAATACTACCGGCGGCGAACCAGCGCTGGGCGATGACGACGATATAAGTCAGAACCGACAGCACGGCGACAAGCATGCCGAGCAGCGAGAACACCTGCAGCGGTACGATTGAAAAGCCGGTGACCAGATCGAAATTCAGGCGCAACAGGCTGTAGAGCGAATACTTCGATTCGCCGGCGGCGCGTTCTTCATGCGCGACTTCGATTTCGGTCGGGTTCGCCGCGTAGTTGTAGGCGAGCGCCGGGATGAAGGTGTTGATCTCGCGGCTGCTGGTGATGGCGTCGACGATCGGTCGGTCGTAGGCGCGCAGCATGCAGCCCTGGTCGGTCATGCGGATTTTGGTGATGCGCTCGCGCATCCAGTTCATCATGCGCGAGGCGTGACGGCGGAAAGCCGAATCCTGGCGGTTCTTGCGGATCGATCCGATGTAATCGTGGCCCTGGTCCATGGCTGCCAGCAGGTTGCCGATTTCTTCCGGCGGGTTCTGCAGATCGGCGTCGAGTGTAACGATGCGACTGCCGCGCACGTTCTCGAAGCCGGCCATGATCGCCATGTGCTGGCCGAAGTTGCCGTTGAAGAGGATGACGCGGGTGACGTCGGGGCGTTTTTCGTACTGCTGGCGCAGCAGGGCCGCCGAGCGGTCGCGGCTGCCGTCATTAATGAAAATGATCTCATAGCCAACGCCGAGCTTGTCGAGCGCCGGATAGAGGCGCGCGAACAGCAGCGGCAATGTCTGCTCTTCGTTGTAAACCGGTATGACGACGGAAACCTGTGGGGTGCTCATGAAGGCGAATGTTACCCGATGCGAAGGGGGTTTACGACCGCGCGACGATCCAGACGCCGACGATGATGACGGCAATGCCGGTCAAGCGCATCGGCGTCACCGCCTCGCCGAACAGGTAATAGGCGGCGATCGCATTGACGACATAACCGACCGACAGCAGTGGATAGGCGATGCTGACTTCGACGCGCGACAGCGCCATGATCCACACTACCACGCTGATGACGTAACAGCCCAGCCCGCCGATGATGTGCGGCTCGGTGGCGAGCTTCCAGCCGATCGGAATGATGTTGGCGCTGATGTATTCAAAGGTGCCGACGCTGTTGGTGCCGGCCTTGAGCAGCAGTTGCGCGCCGGCGTTGAGCAGCACGCCGGTCATGAGCAGTGAAAAACTGATGGCGTTCATGGTTGCCTCCTCGGTAACTTCTTCAGCGCGGCGGGGTGCGCACGAACACGCGTTCAGTGTCGCGCGCGATCAGTTGCATCGGCAGATTGGCTTTTTGCAGTTGATCGTACATCTCGGGCCCCATCACGGCCAGCGCATAGGTCTGCGTGTTCCAGACGGGCTCGAAAGCCTTGATCGTTGGTATCCAGTGCTGCGGTTCGTGTTCGAGGCCAAAGGCCATTTCGTCCTGATATTCAACCAGCGTGACCGTGCGCTTGAGATAAAACGGCAGCGTCTGTTCGTAACTGCCGATGCTGTAGAAGGGCGTTGCGGGTGTGATGTCGGTTGGCAGCTTTTTCACCAGATGATAAGTCGAGTGCGCCGGCGACAACGCGTCTTCGCTGGTGACCGCCAGCTGTGTTGTCGCCAGTCCGGATAGCGCGCAGAAGGCGATGGCCGCATGCGTCTTGCCGCGCCAGCCGAGCGTGATGGCGGCGAGCATGCCGATCAGCAATGTTGCTGCCGCCGCATGCAGCCAGGGCATCTGCGCGCGATAAAGTTCCGCCGGGATTGCCGCCGAGGCAAGGCGATCCGTAAATTGCGTGGCGTATAAACCGGCGGCGGCCAACAGGGCGATCGGCAGCAGCTGCAGTGCCAGCGTGCGGCCGCGGATTTCAGCAAGCCGCGCGCCCATCAGCAGGGCGAGTGCCGGAAAGATCGGCAGAATGTACGACGGCAGCTTGGAACCCGAAGCCGAAAAGAACACGAAGATGAAGCCCGCCCAGATCAGCAGAAACAGCGTTGCATCGAATTCACGCACGCGTTCGCGTTTGACCGCCGCGAACAGTGCGTCGAACAGCGTCAGGATCCACGGCAGAATGCCCAGCAGCAGAATTGGTATGAAGTAATACCACGGCTGATAACGCTGGTGCACGGTCGAGGTGTAGCGCTGGAAATGCTCGTGGATGAAAAAGAAATGCGGGAACTCCGGGTTGGCCAGTGAAACGACAACGAACCACGGTGCGCAGACAGCGAAGAAAAGCAGGCCGCCGCTGACAAGATGCAGGCGGCGCAACAGGCCGAAATCGCGTTTGACCAGCATGTATAAAACAACCACGGCGCCGGGCAGCACGATGCCGACCAGGCCCTTGCTCAATACCGCCAGCGCACAGGCGGCAGCGGCGACATGCATCCAGCGCTTTTGCGATGGCGCGCTGCCGCCTGGATCGAGGCCGAGCAACACACCGACCATGGCCAGCGCCATGAAAAAGGCGAGCCCCATATCGAGTGTCAGGATGTGCGCCATGCCCGCATAGAGCAGGCTGCTGCCAAGCACCAGCGCCGCGTAAAAACCGGCCGCTGCACCATACAGTCGTGCGCCGGCAAAGAAGACCAGCAGGAGGCCGGCGAAGCCGGTGACGGCCGGCCAGATGCGCGCGGTCCATTCGTGTTCGCCGAAGACCTTGTAAGCGGCCGCCGTCGTCCAGTATTGCAGCGCGGGTTTTTCGAAATACTTGATGCCGTTGAGGCGCGGCGTCACCCAGTCGCCGGACTGCGCCATGTAACGCGGAATCTCGGAATAGCGGCCCTCGTCGGAGAGCGCGAGCTTGCGGTAATCGAGGTTGGCGCACCAGATCAGCAGTGCGGCGATGAGGATGAGCCACCAGCCGCGCGTGGCGCGTGTGGGCGATGACATCGAGATGGGCGGGGAACCGTTCAAATGGGGAAGCATTATACCAGCCGCTGCGTTATTCCCGCCGCGTTGGCGCCCAACGGTGCTGCTGATGGCGAGGTGCCGGCCCCGCTCCGCGAACGACTAGATAGTGCTCGACTGTTCCGGCAATTCGCAACGGAAGCGGATCTCGGCAACGTCGGGCCGCGTTTTCGGCGAATCGCCGAAGGCGATCCGGCCCTCGCCATAGAGCATGAACTCCGAGCGGCGCACGGCGATTTCCTTCTGGTCGCTGAAGGTAACGTAGGTGCCGTTGGTGCTTTGATCGATCAGCACGAAGTGTTCTTTGCGTTTTTCGATGCGGGCGTGGTTGCGCGAAGCCATCGGATCTTCGATCACCACGTCGTTGGTGGCATCGCGACCGAGCTTCACCGATTCGCGGAAAACGAAATTTCTGTTCTGGTAGGTGATGTGCAGGCGTGGCTCGACGAGATTTACCATGGCGCCCGGACGTCCAGACAGATGCGTGTCCGTGCCCGAGTCCTGCCAGGCGATTTCGTGCACGTCGATCGCCTGTTCCTTGCCCTTGACCGGCATGGCGGCGAGTTTGCGCACGCGAAAATTGAACTCGGGGGACAACTGCGCCGCGGCCGCCGAAGTGATGGCGATATGGCTGGCCGTCGCCATCGAGGCGATACGCCCGGCGATATGCACGGTGTCGCCAAAGACCTCCTTGCCTTCGCGCAACACATAGCCGCAGTGAAAGCCGACGCGGATGCTCAGCTTCGCACGGCCTTTTTGTGGTGGTCGGTAGGAAATGCGTTTTTGCATTTCGCAGGCCGCCAGCGCGGCCGAATCGGCGCCCTGGAAGGCGCACATCATGCCGTCGCCGATGTTTTTGACGACCCAGCCGCCGAATTTCGTCGTCACCTCGGTCAGGATTTGCATGCAATCCTTGATCTGGCCGAAGGCCCCGGTGTCGCCCATCTGCTCGTAGAGGCGCGTGCTGTCGCTGACGTCAGCATACAGAATTGCCAGCATGACCCGCTCTGAAGTCACGCGCTGGCTCCCCGCTGCCGTAGTCGGCGGCTGCGGCCGTTCGGCTTCGCGTGAGGTACGGATGTCCCGAGGCCGCAGCGGCGATCCGGCGAGTTCATCGCGATGGTCACTCAGGCTGGCCGGCATGATGGTCCAATGGGCGGGCGCGCGACGGCGTCACGGATTTGCAATTGCATTTCGACTGCAGATGGCACATGATTTTGTAACGGTCCGAAAAAGCGGTAATAGTTGGCATTTGCCAACCTATACATACAGCAGCCGGCGGTCCGGCGCGAGGTCAGAAGTCACACTTTGTGGCATTGGAGCATGGATGAAATTCAGTTTATCGGTCCTGAAACGGGGCCCCGAGGCGCAAAACTCCGTTCGCGAGATCGGCGCCTACGACAGTCTTGAGGACGCGGTGGCCGCGGCCAAGCGGGCGGTCGATGAGACGCTACAGCGGCTTTACGTGGCCGGTATGCAGCCGGACCAGTTGCTCGGGAGCTACCGCCAGGTGGCCGAGACGCCCTGCATCATGCGTGACGACGAACAGACCATGAACGCCAGCAGCTTCAATCATTTTCAGTTCGCCAAGGCACGCAGCGAAGAAATCTGCGCGGCGAAGTAGTCGGGCGCCCCCTTAGGCGCTGGCCACGCACTGCGCGGCGAGGCGCTCGAAATCGGCGTCACTGTCCGCTTCAACCCTGAGTTGCAGGCCCTGCGCGAGGCGCGGGTAGTGGTCGAGGATGGAGCGCGTGTAGGCGGGGTCGTAGTGCAGCTCCAGCAGTTCGCGCACCAGCGTCTTGTCGTCGCCGGCGACCGACAGTGCCTTCCATGCATCGATGCGTTCGTGTCCGTGCAGTTGCACGAGGCAATCGAGTTTCGCGCCGAGTGCTGCGGAGTCGCGCACGAAGTGATCGTATTCCAGCATCAGCATCGGTACGCGCAGATCGGTGCCCGCCTCAAGGTGGATGCAGTTGCTCGCCCACATCGCCTCGATCAACGCTTCGGGCGTGCGCAGGTTGCCGATTTTTTTGCTCTCCGATTCGACGAACACCGGTTTGGCGGTGTCGAAATTGCGCAGCGCATGCCAGACCATGCTCTCGAACATTTTTTGCGAGGGTTGCGGTGCATCCGGCAGGTTGCCCAGCACCGAACCGCGGTGTGCCGCCAGCGCTTCGAGATCGAGCACTTGCGCGCCGGCTTTGTCAAGCGCACGCAGCAGCCGGCTTTTGCCCGAGCCGGTGAGCCCGCAGATGACACGCAAGTTGAATTGCCGCGGCAGCACGGCGAGATCGTCGATCACCGCGCGGCGGTAGGTTTTGTAGCCGCCTTCGAGGCGGTTGGCGCGCCAGCCGATCTGCTGCAGCACCGAAGTCAGCGCGCCGCTGCGCGTGCCGCCGCGCCAGCAATAAATCAGCGGCTTCCAGTTGCGCGGACGCTGCGCGAGGTTTTCTTCGATATGCCGCGCGATGTTGCGGCTGACCAGCGCTGCGCCGACTTTTTTCGCTTCGAACGGCGAAACCTGTTTGTAGAGCGTGCCGACACGGATGCGCTCTTCGTTGTCGAGCACCGGGCAATTGATCGCACCGGGAACGTGGTCTTCGGCGAATTCCGCCTCGGAGCGCACGTCAATGACCTCGTCAAATTCGGCGAGTTGTGCTACGGTAACCGGTTCGTTGTTACGCAATGAAACCTCGAAGAAACGAGCCCGATGACTCAACCCATGGACCAACAGAAAATCAAGCTGACCGCATTTTCACACGGCGGCGGATGAGGCTGCAAATTACCGCCAGCGTTGCTGGGGGAATTGCTGTCGAAATCGCCGCTGGCGAAAGCGTATCCGAATTTGCTGGTCGGCACCGAGTGGAGCGACGACGCGGCTGTTTATCGCATCAACGATGAACAGGCGATCGTCGCGACCACGGATTTCTTTTTGCCGATCGTCGACGACGCCTACGATTTCGGCCGCATCGCCGCGACCAATGCGATCTCGGATGTCTACGCGATGGGCGGCACGCCCATTTTCGCGCTGGCGCTGCTCGGCATGCCGCTGGGCAAGCTGCCGGTCGAGGCGGCGCAGCAGATCCTCGCCGGCGGCGAGGCGGTGTGCAAGGCGGCGGGTATTCCGATCGCCGGCGGGCATTCGATCGACAACCCCGAGCCGATCTACGGTCTGGTGGCGATCGGGCTCGTGCATCCGTCGCGCGTCAAACGCAACAACGGCGCGCAGGCGGGTGACGTGCTGATTCTCGGCAAGGGCATCGGCGTCGGCATCATGAGCGCAGCACTGAAGAAGGGCGAGCTGCGCGAGAAGGCCTATCAGCAGATGATAGCCGTCACGACCCAACTCAACACGCCCGGCATCGCCTTATCGGCGTTGCCCGGCGTGCACGCGTTGACCGATGTCACCGGTTTCGGTCTGCTCGGCCATCTGCATGAAATCTGCCGCGGCTCGAAACTGCGCGCCGATATTCGTTACGCCGGGATTCCGGTGCTGTCAGCGGCGGTGCATCTCGCGCAGGCCGGTTATGTCACCGGTGCCTCCGAGCGCAACTGGGCCAGCGTCGGGCCGTATACAAAACTGCCCGCAGATTTTGCCGAATGGCAGCGCAAGCTGTTGTGCGATCCGCAGACGAGCGGCGGGCTGCTGGTGGCCTGCGACCGTGCCACCGCACCGAAGGTGCTTGATATCTTCAAGGCCGAGGGTTTTGCCACGGCCTGCGAGATCGGCACCTTGTCGGCGGGCGAGCCGAACATCCTCATTACATGAGGACGCGCGACTGGCGACCTGTGGGCAGTGGCAACAACGCGGAGGCTTTGACGCGTTGAATCCGCTGCATCTGACATTCGCGGTCGGTTTTCTCAGTTTCACCGCGATGACGGCTTCGCGCGTGGTGCTCTCGCTCTACGCGCTGAAGCTTGGCGCCGAAGCCTCGGCGGTCGGTGTGCTGGCGGCGATGTTCTTTATTTTTCCCTTGCTGCTGTCGTGGCCGGTCGGCGCACTGTCCGACCGCATGGGGCCGCGCCGGCCGCTGATCGCGAGCGCCGTCATTGCCGGTTTCGGTCTGGTGCTGCCGTTTTTCTGGCAGCACGTTGCCGCGCTGTATATCGCCGCCTCGATGTCGGGTCTCGCGCTGTCGCTCTTTCACGTCAACCTGCAGACGCTGGTCGGGCGTCTCAGCACGGCGGACGAGCGCGTGCGCAATTTTTCCAACTTCAGCCTGGTCGGTGCGGCCACCAATTTCTGCGGGCCGCTGCTCGGCGGATTGGCCGTCGACCATACGGGCCACGCCACGGCCTGTCTGTTCATCGCCGCGCTGTCGGTGGGAGCGCTGCTGCTGATGCTGACCAACGGCCGCGCGCTGCCGAAAGGGCAGCGTTCCAGCGCGCCCAGGCTGCGCGTGATGGACACGCTGTCCGACCGCGAAATGCGCGGCATGCTGATCACCAGCGGTCTCATGCAGCTCGGCACCGATCTCTTCCAGTTCTACATGCCGATCTACGGCCACGGCGCGGGCATGTCGGCGAGCGCCATTGGCGCGGTGCTGGCGGCGTTTGCCTCCGCGGCATTCTGCGTGCGCTTCGGCATGCCGAAACTGGTCGGGCGCTTTACCGAACAACGTCTGCTGACGTATTCGTTTTATTTCGGCGCGCTGGGTTTCATGCTGATCCCGGCATCGCACAGCGTCGTCGTGCTCTGTCTGGTGGCCTTTGTTTTCGGGCTCGGCATGGGCTGCGGCCAGCCGCTCACCACCATGCTGATGTTCGCCAAATGCGCCGAAGGCCGCACCGGCGAAACGCTGGGCCTGCGTTTGACGGTGAACAACATCATGCGCGTGGCGGGGCCGGCGCTGTTCGGTGTGGTGGCGTCGTTTACGGGATTGACGGCGGTGTTCATCATCAACGGGCTGATGATGGGCGCTGGCGGGCTAATGAGCCGGCCGAAAGAGAAGGCTTAACGCCGAAGCCGGCTTGCGGCTAGCAGCGAAACGCCTCGACGAATTTAGGTTCGTCGGTGAGGCGGCACTCCAATGTGGTTGCGGTGATCGTCAACAGCGAGCCGTTTGAAAACTGCAGTTCCGCAGTCACACTGCCGGTGGAAGTGTAGGGCAGCTCGAGACTCGATCGCGCCACGCCATTGGTCACCACTTTTCCAGCCGAGAGCCTGCCCACGCATTCTGCAACCGGCCCTATCCACGTTGCGCTGGAGAGCTTCAGTTCGAGCGATTGCACATAACCGGCGACAGCATCGGCGCGAAGAACATGTGCGGCTGAGAACGTCACGGTCAGCGAATCCGCGTTCGACTTGACGCTACGGACTTCGGAGTCGTGGAATTCAAGAACGGTGTTCATTGGGTGCGCTAAAGCGCCATGCAACGGCAATAATCGACGGCCGCCGAAGACGGTCCGTTGCATTTAAAGTTAGACATCTTCATGTGACAAGTCTTTCGCAGTTTTGCAGCAGTTTGACCCAGAACTCCAAGCCTCCAACTTGCTCGGGCTTGACCCCATCACCATCCAAGTGTGTGGCATCGAACGTGAACTTCGAACCGTCTTCGAGGACGATAGGATACGCGTTTCGATACTTGGGGAACACGAGCCACTTGGGACGCGATGGGTTGTGGGCGAAGGCGTTGCGCAACTGATTAACCATGACCCTAATGCCAAGACGATTTGCGTCGGTTTCAGTATTGAGCTTGCCAAAGACTTCGTCCAAGGCCTCGTCAGTCGTAAGTGCAGACGCGCTGAGCGCAATGAGCACGAGATTGAACGTCCCAAGTTTCAAGTCTTCGGATGTGCCCGCCGGGAAGGCTGGTAAGGCAAGGCCCGTGCCGCCAGTAATGACCTTGACCTCTCGTTGATAGATTGACGCGTCGATTCGACCAGCCAGTACTTCTCCGTTGAAACGAATCGCAAGCCCAAAGGTGGCCTGAGCCGTCGCTATTTTGTTGGCTGGCGTTTCGGTTCCGTGCCCGTTCGTCATAGAGGTTATTATTAGGGAATCTCTGATTAAGTCATCCGATCGAGTGTCTTGTACGTTGTAGAGCAAATACGAGACGAATCGAGGGAAGTATAACGATGAAACAAATGACACTGGCTGCTGCGGGTTTCGAGCGCTACGCGAAGACGACGCG
>JANXSE010000331.1 GCA_025356695.1 Betaproteobacteria bacterium | reverse complement strand
ACATCAGCAGGGCAAGGCCGGACAGCAGGGGACTACGCAGGCGTGCAATGAACATGGACATGTGGTTGACTGTACCGGCTGGTTCGATTTTTGTCATTATAACAATGATTTTCCGCTAAAACCAATGATAACCTTTGGTGCGATGCGGGGCCTGTATGCACTGCTTTGAAGCGCGTCCGGGTGCTAAGATTTGCTTCTAAACGTGTCTATTTTTCATCCGGCGGGAGGTCATTCCATGCGCATACCGCGGTTTACGGCGGCAATCGCCGCAATCCTGAGCTTTTTCTTTGTGCTGTCCTGCGGGGCGCAGGGCTATCCGTCCAAGCCGATCCGCTTTTACACTCCTTATCCGCCGGGCGGTACCACCGATATTCTGGCACGCCTGATCGGCGCCAAACTCCACGAGTCCTGGGGGCAGCCGGTGGTGATCGAGGCGCGGCCCGGCGCCGGCGGCAACGTCGGCACGGATTTCGTCGCCAAATCGGCCGCCGACGGCTACACGATACTGATGGGCGGCAGCGGCCCGCTGGCGATCAATGTCAGCCTCTTCAGCAAGCTGCCCTATGACCCGCTCAAGGACCTGGCGCCGGTCGTGCTGTCGGCCTCGGTGCCGCTGGTGCTGGTGGTGCACCCTTCGGTGCCGGCAAAAAATCTGCGCGAATTCACTGTGCTGCTGAAATCGCGCCCCGGACAGTTCAACTATGCGACTGCGGGCCCCGGTTCACCGCAGCACCTGACCGCGGAAATGTTCAAATTCATGGCGCATGTCGAAATGACGCATATCCCTTACAAGGGCAGCGGCCCGGCGATCGTCGATCTGGTCGGCGGCCAGATTCCACTTTCGTTCGAGAGCATGATTCCGATTTTGCCGCACGTGAAATCCGGCAAGCTGCGCGCCTTGGCCGTCACCAGCGCCAGCCGCTCGCCGGTAGTGCCGGAGATTCCGACGGTGGTCGAGGGCGGCGTCGCCGGCTTCGAGTCGATCGCGTGGTACGGGGTGGTGGCGCCCGCGGCGACACCGAAAGACATCGTGACGAAACTGAACGTCGAAATGACGCGGATCCTGAATTTGCCAGACATCAAGCAGCGTCTGGCGGAGATGGGTTCGCCTGCCGTCGCCGGCAGCGCGGATCAATTCGGCGCGCTGATCAAAAGCGAAATCGGCAAATGGGGAAAGATCGTCAAACAGGCCAACGTCAGCCTGGATTGATCAGGGCGCGGCTTTTCGTGCCGGCATTTTTTTCGCCGGCGCGACCGGCGGCTTGCGCATGTCCGCCTTGACGGCCGCCGCGCGGGCGGCGTCGGCCGCGGCTTTTTCGGCAGCTTCGCGCACCGCCGTTTCGCGTGCGGCGGCGGCCGATTTTTCACGGATTTCCGCGAGTGTTTCGCTGGTCTGCGCCTGCAGCGGCCCGCCGAGTTTGACGGCGCGCTCGGCCACTGTCAGCGCTTCGGCCAGATTGCCGCGTTCGGCCAGCACGCTGGCAAAATTGTTCAAGGCGGCGGCGGACTCCGGATGATCCTGTGCCGCCAGACGGAACGCAGATTCGGCGGTGGCCAGATCTTTCAATGCGTAGGCGGTGTTGCCGCGCCCCATCTGCGCCGAGAGGCTTGCCGGCCAGCGTTTGAGCATGGTGGTGTAGGCGGTCAGCGCACTTTGCAACTGCCCGATGCGCTCGAGTGCGACCACGGCGTTGGCATACTGCGTTTCGGTGGCGGTGACCGGCATGCGGTCCGGCGGCACGGCGACCATCGCCCAGTATTTTTCCTCTTTCCAGATTTTTTCGAAGATCGGCAGCGGCGTCGGGCGGCGCTGTTGCACGCCCGAACGGCGAATCACGATGAGTTGATCGAGGTCGTAGCCGACAACCACCGAGTAATGCCAGACCGGCGCCCAGCTGAAAGGGCCGTAATTTTCCAGCACGATGACCGGCGTGCCGCCGGCGATTTCGCGCAGCATGTCGGTCAATTGCGGCGCCAGTTCGATCGCCACCAGTCCGCGCCGGCGTGCCGCGGCGACCATTTCAACCTGCAGGCTGCCTTTGCGACCGGGCAGATAGACCTGGTCGACGAGATCGTCGGGACTGACCTTGACGCCCGCCGCATTGAGCACCATGGCGAGCGCGGCCGGCCCGCAGAAATAGTCCTCCTGCGGGAAAAACGGCACTTCCTTGAGTTCCGTCTGACGCGGCAGGTCGGCGGGCCGCTGCGTCCGCAGCACGCTCGTTTGCGGCGCGATCAAAGAGCAGCCGGAAAGCAGGCTACTCAAAAAAATAAAGCCCGCCAGGAAGCGGGCTTTAAATCTGTGCATTGGAAGTCTGTTATTTGTAGACGTACCAGACGATCAGACCGATGACGACGATGCCAACGGCCCACCAGCCACCGCTCGACATTGCGCCGGCCGGCAGCGAATCGATCTTACCTGCGACGCGCTGTACTTCTTCGTCGGTCATGGCATTGACGCGATCGGACGCATTGGTCGGGGTCAGGCCCAGCGTTTCCATTTGTTTCTTGACATCGGCGCGTGCAACGAAGTCCATGACTTTGTCGCGGTTGGCCTGGGCTGCTGCGCTGGCGACGACCTGGTCCGTGGCAATCATTCCGGCATTGGCGGTAAACGGCAGAAGAACCATGCTAGCGATGAGAATCTGGCTGATCAGTTTCGAGAAGAATTTCATCAGAACCCCCTGTTGACGTTGAAGATGGTCATTTATGCGGCAATTCAAAGCACCGGAGACCGTTTTTACCGAAGCTGACTGACTTTATATAACTGTCGCGCGGCCACCGTCAAGCACTGTGTGCATATGGTCTGTCAGCCATCAAAATCACGCACCGAAATACAACATTTGCGCCCCGCTTCGGGGCGGTGGGCGCGAAGGGGGGCGGTGCGCGCGATGCTATAATTGAACGCTGATTGCCAGCGCCCGGGCGCCATCCATTCCTCGCGAGGACACACCATGCTGACCACAGTAAAATCGGCGTTCAAGCTCAAGGACATGAGCCTGTTCCGCCAGCAATGTTATATCGACGGCCAATGGGTGGACGCCGACGACAAGAAGACCATCGCCGTATTCAATCCGGCCGACGGTCAGCAGATCGGCACGGTGCCGAGCTTGGGCACCGCCGAGACCAAACGCGCGATTGACGCGGCCAACGCAGCGATGCCGGCGTGGCGCGCGAAGACCGCTAAAGAGCGTTCTATTATTCTGCGCAAGTGGTTCAATCTGATGATGGAGAACCAAGAGGATTTGGCCATCCTGATGACGGTGGAGCAGGGCAAACCGCTGACCGAATCGCGCGTTGAAATCGCCTATGGCGCCTCGTTTATCGAATGGTTTGCCGAGGAAGCCAAGCGCATTTACGGCGATACCATTCCGACGCACCAGGCCGACAAGCGCATCGTCGTCATCAAGCAACCGATCGGCGTCTGCGCGGCGGTAACGCCGTGGAATTTCCCGAACGCCATGATCACGCGCAAGGCCGGCCCCGCACTGGCTGCCGGTTGCACCATGGTGATCAAACCTGCAACCTACACGCCGTATTCGGCGCTGGCGCTGTGTGAACTGGCCGAGCGCGCCGGCATTCCGAAGGGCGTGATTTCCGTCATCACCGGCCCGTCGGGCCCGATCGGCAAGGAATTGACCGAAAGCAAGATTATCCGCAAGTTCACCTTTACCGGTTCAACGGAGGTGGGCAAGCAGTTGATGGCGCAGTGTGCCAGCACGGTGAAGAAGGTTTCGCTCGAACTCGGCGGCAACGCGCCGTTCATCGTCTTCGACGACGCCGATCTCGAAGCCGCGGTTGAGGGCGCGATGGCCTCCAAGTTCCGCAACACCGGGCAAACCTGTGTCTGCGCCAACCGCCTCTTCGTGCAGGAAGGTGTCTACGACAAATTTGCCAAGATGCTGGCGGAAAAAGTCGCCGCCATGAAAGTCGGCAACGGCCTCGAGGACGGCGTGTCGCAGGGCCCGCTGATCGACATGGCTGGCGTCGAGAAGGTTGAGGAACATATCGCCGACGCGGTGGCGAAGGGGGCCAGCGTGATCACCGGTGGCAAACGTCACGCCAAGGGCGGCACGTTCTTCGAGCCGACGGTGCTGGCGAATGTCACCACCAACATGAAGATCACCTACGAAGAAACCTTCGGCCCGGTGGCGCCGCTGTTCCGCTTCAAGACCGAAGAAGAGTTGATCAGGCGCGCCAACGACACCGAATACGGGCTTGCCTCGTATTTCTACAGCCGCGACATCGGCCGCATCTGGCGTGTTGCCGAAGCGCTCGAATACGGCATGGTCGGCATCAACGCCGGGATCATCTCGAACGAGATCGCGCCCTTCGGCGGCGTCAAGGAGTCGGGCATCGGTCGCGAAGGTTCGAAGTACGGCATCGAGGAATTCGTCGAGATCAAATACCTGCTGATGGGCGGCATCGACAAATAGTCTGCGTTGAAACATCCAGACATGCCATCGCATCCGCACGATGCGGTGGCATTTTTTTTGACCAGGGACCGGTGAACCATGTTTGAAGGCTTTCGCACGTTTGACCTGCCGACCAGCGATCCGCAATGCAAGATCCACGGCGTGATCGGCGGCAGCGGCCCGCCGTTGTTGTTGCTTCACGGCAATCCTTTGACGCATGTGCACTGGCATCGGGTGGCGCCGCGTCTGGCGGAAAAATTTACTGTCGTGGCGACCGACCTGCGCGGCTACGGCGACAGCAGCAAACCGCGCGGCCTGCCCGACCACAGCAACTACACATTCCGGTGCATGGCGCAGGACCAGGTCGATGTCATGGCGCTGCTCGGCTTCAAGACGTTTTTTCTCGCTGGCCACGACCGCGGCGCGCGCACCGCCTATCGCATGGCTTTCGATCATCCGGACAAAGTGTTGAAGTTCTGCAGCATCGACATCCTGCCGACGCACCATGTCTGGACGCATGTCAGCAAGACCTGGATGGTCAATTCCTACCACTGGGCCTTTCTGGCGCAGCCCTACGATTTTCCGGAACGCCTGCTCAAAGGCAATGAAGAGTATTACATACGCCTGAAACTCGGTTCGCAGGGGCTGGGCAAGGGCGGCATCAGCGAAGAGACGATGCAGGAATACATCCGCTGTTGCACGCCGGAGCAGATCCACGGTGTCTGCGAGGACTACCGCGCTACCGCTACCCTCGATTTTGAAATGGACAAGGCCGACTTCGAGGCCGGTCGCCGCATCGAGTGTCCGGTGCTGGTGCTGGTCGGCGGGCAAAGCCACACCGCGGCGTTCTATAATTTCACCGAGGCGTGGTCGAACTACGCGGCGAACATCACCGGCTGCGTGGCCTTACCGAGCGGGCACTATCCGGCCGAACAGGCGCCGGAAGAAACCTGGCACGAACTGGACGGTTTTTTCAGCGGATAGCGGGGCTACACTTCGTCATCAGGGCAAAGGGGGCGTGCATGCATGATTCAACCGGTTTTCTGATCGAGCCCGACGAGCTGGTGAAAATGCTTGGCGGCAACGCCATCATCATCGACGCGCGCAAACCCGAATTCTTCAAGATCGGACATATTCCGGGGGCTGTGCCGTTTTCGACCTATGGTTTGCTCGCGGAAGATACCAGCATCGATGGCATGAAGCGTTTTGCCGAAGCGATTGCAAAGCGCTTCATGATGGCCGGCGTAACGCTCGACCGGCCGGTGGTGGTTTACGATGACGACACCGGGATGTACGCGGCGCGCGAACTGTGGATGCTTGAGTTTCTCGGCCATCGCAACGTGCGCATGTTGCATGGCGGCCTGAATTTCTGGCGTCGCGTCGGCGGACCGATCGACACTGATACGGATGTGGCGACCGTGCGCACCAAAGTATTCAAGCCGTCGATTACGAGCGGATTTCTGGTCGGCAGCGAAGAGGTGGCGCGCCGCATCGGCACGTGGAATTTCTGGGTAATCGATGTACGCGATGATCTGGCATGGGCAGGCCGCGAAAATGCGGCATGTTGCGCGCGGCACGGACATATTCCGCACGCCAAGCATATCGAATGGACTCAATTTCGTGAAAACGGCCGGTTCAGATCACCGGAGGCGATTACTGAACTGATCGAGCAGCATGGAATCAATCCGCGCCATGACATCGCTGTCTACTGCCACCGTGGTGCCCGTTCCGCGAACACTGTCTACGCACTGCGCTCGGCCGGCATACATTCAGCGCGCAATTTCATCGGCTCCTGGCACGAATGGTCGGCGCGCGCCGATCTGCCGGTTGAAATCTGAGCGATCGTTTTAGTTGCCGTCGGGTTTGATGCCAGAGTGCAATACGATCGGCCGCCATTTCGCCGTCTCGGCGCGGATGAAGGCGGCAAATTCCGCCGGTGAATTCGGCGCCGCATCGATGCCGCGCGATTTGAGGGACTCGACGACTTCCGGTGCTTTCAGGGCCGCGGTCATTTCACGATTGATGCGGTTGATGACCTCTGCCGGCGTCCTGGCAGGCGCCAGCAAGCCATACCAGTTGGTCGCCGCGTAACCGGGCACGCCCGATTCGGCGATGGTCGGCACGTCGGGCACGGCTTCGGCGCGGCGGCTGCCGGTGACGGCGATGGCGCGCACCTTGCCGGCCTGCACGTGCGGCACACCGGTCGAGATCACGGCGAAGAACGCTGGCACATGGCCGGCGAGCAAATCGGTGATGGCGGGGCCGCCCCCCTTGTACGGGATGTGATTAAGCTGGATTTTCGCCATCGAATCGAGCAGTACGGCGGCGAGATGGCCGGGGCTGCCGATACCGGAACTCGCATAGTTGATGGTGCCAGGTTTCGACTTCGCCAGTGCGATGAATTCCTTCATTGAACGCACCGCCAGCGATGGATGCGTGATCAGAATATTCTGCAACTGCACCGCCTGCCCGATCGGTGCGAAATCCCTGCGCGGATCGTAGGGCACTTTCTGCATGGCCGGGCTGATCACCAGCGCGCCGATGTGGCCGAATAAAATCGTATGCCCGTCGGGGTCGGCATGCGCGGTGAGTTCGCAGGAGATGATGCCGTTGGCACCGGGCCGGTTGTCGATCACCAGTTGATGCCCCAGTCCCGCCGACATGCGCGGTTGCATGGCCCGCGCTACCAGATCGGTCGCGCCGCCCGGCGGAAAGCCGAGAATCAGGCGCACCGGCTTCGACGGAAAGTCCGCTGCGACGACGACGGAGGTCGCGCAGAGCAGTCCCAGCGCCACCGCGCGCGATATCATTATTCCGCCTTGATGCCGGCCGTCTTGATGACTTTGGCCCATTTTACGCGCTCGGACTTGATGTAAGCGCCGAAGGCTTCCGGCGTGGTTGGCGCAGCGTCGAGGCCCTGGTTGAAGAGGAAGTTCTTCACCTCAGGCATGTTGAGTACCTTGATCGTCTCCGCGTTCAGGCGCTTGATGATGTCGCGCGGCGTTTTCGCCGGCACCATCAGGCCGTACCAGTTGTTGGCATCGAAGCCGGGCAGGCCGCTCTCGGCGATGGTCGGCAGTTCCGGCATGAGCGCCGAACGCTTAAGGGTCGTCACCGCGATGCCCTTGATCTTGCCGTTCTTGATCTGCGGCACCGCGCTCGCCCCTGTTGCGAACACCAGCTGTACCTGACCGCCAACGAGGTCGATCATCGCCGGTCCGCCGCCTTTGTACGGAATGTGCACGAGCTTGGTGCCCGCCATGACGTTGAAGAGCTCACCGGCAAGGTGACCGGTGCCGCCGACACCCGATGAACCGTAGCTGAGCGATTTCGCTTTTGCCAACGCGATCAGTTCCTTGACGCTGTTCGCGGTGACCGATGGATGCAGCGACAGCACATTGGTCGAGTCAACCGCCTGCGTGACCGGTGACAGATCCTTCTCCGGATCAAAAGGCAGCTTGCTGTAAAGGCCCGGGTTGATCGACAGCGCGGCGATCGTCCCCATCAAAATGGTGTAACCGTCGGGGTTGGACTTGGCGACGATGTCGGTGGCGATGTTGCCGCCCGCGCCCGGACGGTTATCGACGATGACCTGCTGGCCGAGCAGTTCGCCGAGTTTTTGTGCAATCGGCCGCGCCGTGGTGTCGGTGCCGCCGCCGGGCGCGAAGCCGACGATCATGCGCACGGGTTTGCTCGGGTAATCATCCGCCTGCACGCTGCCGCACACCGCCGCGAGGGCGGCAATGCACAGGCGCTGGCACATCTTGTGATCGGTCAGTATTCGCACGATGGTTCCTCCGGTTGGTTCCATGGATATTTGCCCCGCTACCGCGGGTGAATTCAATGCAGTTTCGCCGCCGCCATGCGCGCGGCAATGCGCAACGCCTGTTCGAGCGCGCCGGTGTCGGCGACACCCTTGCCGGCGATGTCATAAGCGGTGCCGTGGGCCGGTGTCGTAAACACGGTATTCAGTCCGGCGGTGACGGTCACGCCCTTGTTGAAGCCGAGCAGCTTGGTCGCAATCTGTCCCTGGTCGTGGTACATCATCACCACGCCGTCGAATTCGCCTTTGAGCGCTTTCAGGAAAATCACGTCCGACGAAATCGGCCCGCTGCAATTGATGCCGCCGGTGCGCAGTGCATCGACGGTCGGGCGGATGATGCGGATCTCCTCGTCGCCGAACAGGCCGTTTTCACCGCAGTGCGGATTGAGCGCAGCAACACCGATGCGCGGTTGTGCCACACCCGAAGCGCGCAGTGAACTGTCGGCCAGTTGCACCGCCGCGGTGATGCGTTCGGGCGAGATCATGTTGACCGCTTCTTTCAGCGCGATGTGCGAGGTCACACGGAAGGTCGAAAATTCCTTGATCACGTTCATCTCGCCGAAGAAGCCCTTGTGTTCGGTCAGCGCGGCGAACATCTGATGCTCGTCCGGATACTTCCAGCCGCCGCGGTTCATCGCGCCCTTGTTCAGCGGCGCAAAGCAGATGCCGTCGATCTTGCCGGCGGCGGCGAGGTTGATCATGTATTTGAGTGTGTCGCCGCTGAGGCGGCCCGACTCGTCGGAACTCACGCCATGCGGATATTTGGCCGGATCGACATTGCCCAGATCGATCAGCGGAATGGCGTCATCGCTCCATTCGATGGAGTCGATGTCTTCGAACACGCGCGAAGCCAGCCGGATGCCGGCGTCGCGGCAGCCGAGGTCGAACACGCGTGCATCGCCGATCACCACCACGCGCGCTACCGAATGCGGCATGCCGGAAGCGAGCAGTTTGACGCTGATCTCGGGGCCGATGCCGGTGACATCGCCGAGCATGAGGCCGAGGACGGGGAGCTTGTTCATGGTTATTGGCCTTGTTTAAGACTGTTGAAACTTATGACCGTGGCAGCGAGACCGGCGCGCCGGTTTCGATGGATTGTACGACGGCTTCGAATGCCGCCACCACATTGACCATGTGCGGCATCTTGATCGGATATTCGCTATTGCCGGCGACCGCGTCGGCAAATACATCGAATTCCTCTTTCAGCGAATCGAGCGCATCGTAGCTGAAATGCTCGGGCTTGGCGCCTTTGCGGCGAATCACCAGATCGGTTTCGCCCAGCGCTTCGACCGAACCCTCGCGGCCGAAGACGTGGATGCGCCAGTAAAACGGCGTCGCGCGAACAGCGCCGAGCAGGGCGCTGGTGTGGTTTTCAAATTCGAACATGATGCTGAGCGTGTCGGTCGGGTCCGGCGCCGGTTTTCTCGTAATCACCTGCGTCTGCACGCGTGCCACAGGCCCCAGCAGATTGACCAGCGCGTCGAGCACGTGGATGCCGGAGCCGGTCATGCCCGCACCCGGCGCCTCGGCCGGCGAGCCGCGCCAGGGTGAAAAATGGGCGCCGGAATTTTCATTGCTGTAGTGGCCTTCGACATGCAGGATTTCGCCGAGTTCACCGCTGGCGACTACGCATCGCAGCTCGCGCATCGACGGCCAGAAACGCTTGTTGGTGCCGATGCCCAGCAATACGCCGGCCTCGCGGCAGGCCGTTGTCGAGCGCACCGCGTCGGCTTTTTTCAGCGCCAGCGGCTTTTCGCAGAACACGGCCTTGCCCGATTTCGCCACTGCGACGATCTGGTCGGTGTGCAGCGAATGCGGTGTCGCCAGCACGACGGCCTGCACGCGCGGATCGGTCAGTACGTCGGACAATTCCGTCGACAGTTCGAAGTCGTGTCTGGCGGCGAAATCACTTACGGAATCCGGTTCCTTGCTGACGCCACGGATAAAGCGAATGCGTTCGCTTTTGCCCTGCACCGCATGGACGATTTTCTGGCCCCACCAGCCGATGCCCACGATTGCCGCATTGATTCGCGAAGGCGAAGCAATGCCGTTTTCACCCTCTCCCTGAGGGAGAGGGTTGGGGTGAGGGTCGGCAGCGCGCAGCAATTCAGTCATCAGGCCAGATAGGCGAACAGCTTGGGATCGAGTTCGCGCCGGTATTTTTCCAGCACCGATTGCACGGCGGCGACGAAAGGCGCGCGTTCGGCGTCGGTGAGGGTAATGATCTCGTGGTCTTTGACGAGTTTGAATTTCGCCAGCATCTCGGCATCTTCGGCCGCCGCCAGTTCCAGCTGATAACGCGTGGCTTCGCGCCCGGCGGCATCGACGGCCGCCTGCAGATCGGCGGGCCAGCTCTTGTAATGTTCCTGGTTGCAGATCATCACCGTGGCGCCGAACAGATGCCCGGTCAGTGTCTGATAGCGGTGGAATTTCTGCACGCCGAAGTTGTAAGTGTTGGTGAGCGGATTTTCCTGGCCGTCGAAACGCGGGCCGTCGATGCCGTCGACGAACTCCTTCACGTCTACCGAAATCGGCTCGAAGCCCATCGCCTGCAACGCTTCGACGTGCATTTCACTGACCTGGCAGCGGATCTTCAGGCCCTTGCAGTCGGCCGGCGTGCGGATCGGCCGCACCTTGTTGGTGACGTGGCGGAAACCGTTGTCCCAGACACCGAGCAGTTTGTGCGGCGTGTTTTCTTCCATGCGTTTTTGCAGCAGCTTGCCGAATTCTCCGGCAAACGCACGCTGCACGCTGGCGCGGTCCTTGATCAGGAAGGGCAGTTCCAGCACCTTGAACTCCGGAACCGGGTCGGTAAAACGCACCGACGAGATGTAGCACAGCGACAGTTCGCCACTGGCGACCATCTTCGGCAGGTCGCCCGACTGGCGGCCGAGATCGAGCACGTTGCCGATCAATTGAAAATCGATGCGCTCGCCAAACTTCTGTTTCAGCAGTTCGCCGAAACGCGCGGCGGCGCGGTTGTGGATCGAAGCGGGATTCTGATAGCCGCCGAATTTGATGACAATTTTTGACATGGCGTTTCGCTAAAATTAGCGGTAAAGAAACGGGACGAGAGAGTATCACATCAGGCAGCGGAATCGCCGTCCGCTGCCGTGTGGATCGGGGCGTCTTGACCACGGCGAGAAATGCACGGTAACCTCGTCGCGCCCATCCGAAGGAAATCATGCAAAACCCAAACCGAATCCGCCAGTTGCTGGCCGACGGCAAAACCGTCACCGGCATGCTTTTATTCACCGGCAGTCCGATGGTGGTCGAAATGATGGCCGCCGCCGGCCTCGACTTCGTCATCATCGACATGGAACACAGCGCGCTCGATCTCGACCGCGCCGGCCATCTGATTCGCGCCGCCGATGCCGCATCAATCACGCCCTTCGTGCGCGTGCCGGAAGTCGATGCGCCGCTGATCAAGAAGCTGCTCAATCTCGGCGCGTCGGGTATCGTGCTGCCGCACGCCAACCGCGACAACTGCACTGCATTGCTGAAAGCGATGCGTTTTGCGCCCGACGGCGAACGCGGCGCCTGCCAGATCACGCGCGCTGCCGGGTACGTACGCGGCGGCTGGAACGAATACGCCACGCGCGCCAACCGCGAACTGATGGCCATCGCGCTCTTGGAAGAAAAAGAAAGCATCGCCGATCTCGATGCGCTGGCGGCGATGCCCGGTCTTGATGCATTGTTCGTCGGCCCGACTGATCTGTCGGTATCGCTCGGCGTGCCGGGGGCGACCTTCGATGATCCGAAAATGAGTGCGGCGCTCGACACGGTGGTCGCCACCACGCGGCGTCACGGCAAACACGCAATGACGCTGATCGGCAACAATCTGAATGTCGATTACGGCCGTGCCATCGCCAAACGCGGCGTGCAGATCATCGTGCTCGGTACCGACGGCGATCTATTCGTCGATGCGATCAAGCGCATGGCGGGTGTCAAAGGGTAGGGCATGCAAAAAAAACTCATCATCACGGTGCGCGTCAACGAATACGCGCCGCGCAACAATAACAAGAATATTCCGTTTACGCCGGACGAAATCGCCGAGACCGCCGCCGAATGCCGCGCCGCCGGCGCCTCCATCATTCATTTTCATGCGCGCAACCCCGACGGCAGTCCCTGCCATCAGCCCGAGATGTACGCCGAGATCGTCGCGAAGATCCGCGCGCGTTGCGACATTCTGATCGACTCGACGCTCGGGCAGATCACCGTCAAGGAAGACGAAAACCGTCTCGCCCATATCAAGCTGATGGGACAGCAAAGCGCGACACGGCCGGATTTCGCCGCCGTCGATACCGGCAGCAGCAATATCGATGCGTACGATGCGAAGACCAAATCGTTCAAGACACTGAACAAGGTTTATCTCAACAGCACCGAAACCTGCCTGTTTCTCGCCAAAGGCATGACCGAGGCCGGCGTGAAGCCGCATCTGTCGGTGTGGGCGGTGCCCTTCGTGCGCATGGTCGATGCCTTCCTCGACATGGGCGCGATCAATGAGCCCGCCTATGTGCAATGTGTGCTGGCCGAGGGCGGTATTGTCGGCGCGCATCCCTGCACGCCGCGCGGCCTCGAGGCGCTGATCGATTTCATGCCGGTCAACCGCCGCATCGAGTGGACTGCGGCTTGCAAGGAAGGCAACTTGCTCAACGTGGCAGCCACCGCGCTTGAACGCGGCGGTCATCTGGCGCCGGGTATCGGCGATTATCCGTACGAGGAACTCGGCTGCCCGACCAACGCGGAACTCGTGCATCGCTTCGCCGAGCTTGGACGTGCCGCCGGCCGCGCGCCGACCAGCACTGACGAAGCGCGCGAGCTGCTGGGTATCGCGAAGCGCTGAGACCCGCGGCAAATTGCCGCATTTTCCCTGCTAGAATGCCCGTCCGGTCGCGCTCGCGCTGTGCGCACCGCGACCATACCGGTATTGGAGATTCCATGGGATACACCATAGCTGAAAAAATTCTCGCCGCGCATTCGGGCGGCACACCGGTTCGCGCCGGCGACGTGGTCGTCGCTGACGTTGACTTTGCGATGATGCACGATGCGCGTGCCGGCAACGCCATGAAGATGGCGGCCAAGCTCGGCGCGAAGGGCCTGCCGTTTGCCAAACGCACCGCGCTGGTGATGGACCATTATTCGCCGCCGCCGCATATCGAGGCCGCCAATACGCACAAGGAAATGCGCGCGTTCGCCGAAAGCAGCGGCGCGGTGCTCTACGATGTCGGCGACGGCATCTGCCATCAGGTCATGCCCGAGGGCGGCCACCTGACCGCAGGCGATCTGATCGTCGGCACCGACACGCATTCGGTCACCTACGGGGCGTTCAATGCGCTGGGCACCGGCGTTGAAGGTACCGACGTCGCCGCCGTGATGATGACCGGCAAACTGTGGTTCCGCGTGCCGGAGACGATCCGCATTGAATTGAAGGGCCGGCTGCAACCCGGCGTGTGGGCGAAAGACGTGACGCTGAAGATGCTTGGCCGTTTCGGCGCCGAGGGCGCGAACTACCGCGCGCTCGAATATACCGGCAGCGGTGTGGCGGCAATGGAGATCGATGATCGCATGACGCTGTCGAACCACGCCGCCGAACTCGGCGCGAAGGCGGCGATCCTCGAAGCC
>JANXSE010000414.1 GCA_025356695.1 Betaproteobacteria bacterium | reverse complement strand
GCCGACACTGCCGCCGCCACCGCCGCGGTTATCGACCACCACGGTCTGGCCGAGGCCCTCGGTCAATTTGATGGCAAGGCTGCGCGCCACGGTGTCCATGGCGCCGTTGGCGGCGAGCGGCACGATCATGCGGATCGGGCGCTCGGGCCAGGTGGCGGCGAAGACATACGAAGCCTGCAAGGCAATGACAGCGGCGAGCGCGCTGCGAAGATTAAAACGGGACTTCATGTCGGGGTGTCGTGGTCCGGCGCCGCAGGCTCGCGGCAAGAGCGCGATTTTAACCTTTCGCCCGCGCGTTTGCCGCCGCGACCGTGGACAGGCCGCGCGCGTGCGGGTTACGATCAAGCGAGACCATAAACACCAACATGCAGAGGCAACAATGGCTTCCACGCTGACCATACTCGACCCGATCGCGCCGCCGCAGCACGCCGCGTGCGCGCTCACCGTGCTCGACACGCTCGCCGGCAAAACCGTTGGCTTCATCGACAACGCCAAGCCGAATTTCCAGTACCTCGTCGATGATCTCGGCGAACTCTTGGTGAGCCAATACAAGGTCGCCGCAGTATTGAAGCACCGCAAGTCCGGCCAGGTGCCGGTTGATGAAGTGGTGCTCGTCGACTTCGAGCAGCGCTGCGACGCCGTCATCACCGGCTCCGGCGATTGAGGGTCCTGCACGTCGTGGAGTATCCACGACAGTGTTGAAGCCGCCAAACGCGGCTTGGCCGCGCTGACCATCTGCTCGACGGCGTTCAAGGGGCTGGGCCACGGCCAGTCGCGCGCGCTCGGTTTGCCGCAACTGCCAATTGCATTGGTGCCGCACCCATTCGGCATACGCACGCGCGACGAAATCAAACAGATCGCCGCCGACTGTGTGGATGAAGTGGCACGCCTGCTGTGCACGGCACCGGCGGCGTCGAATGAAGCCGCGCGTGTTGCCGGCGGCGCGCGCGCCAATGCCATTGAAGTCGATGGCGACCTCGAAGCCTTCAACCGTTTGTTGTTAGAGCGTCATTGGAGCGACGGCCTGCCGGCGATCCCGCCGACGCGTGAACGCGTCGAACGCATGCTGAAATGCACCAGCCGCAAACCCGATGACATCGTCGGCGCGGTGGCGCCGGCCTTCGGCGTCGCCACCGTCGAGCGCATCGCCATCAATGCGGTGATGGCCGGCTGTTACCCCGAATATCTGCCGGTGCTGATTGCGGCGACCGAAGCGATCACCGATCCGCGATTCAATCTGCGCGCGATCCAGGCCACCACCAACCCGGCGGCGGTGTTCATGATCATCAACGGCCCGCTTGCGAAACAGCTCGGCGTCAACAGCGGCGGCAACTGCCTCGGCCCCGGCGCCTGGGCCAATGCCACGCTGGGGCGCGCGATGCGCCTCATTCAGCAGAACATCGGCGGCGCGCAGGCCGGCGAGATGGACAAGGCCACGCAGGGCCAGCCGGGCAAATATACCTTCTGCTGCGCCGAGAACGAAGAGGCCAATCCGTGGCAGCCGTTGCATGTCGAGCGCGGTTTCAGCAAGGAACAGAGCACCGTCACCACCGTCGGCGCGCTCGGCACCTGGAACATGAACTCGCACGCCAAAGACGCCGAAGAACTGCTGCGCGTGATCGGCGACACCATGGCCTTTCCGGCCAGCAGCGATTACATCTTCGGCGGCGAACCGTGGCTCATACTCGCGCCCGAACACGCCGAAGTATTGAAGCGCGACGGCCTCAGCAAAGCCGACGTGAAGCAACGCCTGTGGCAGACCTCGCAACTCGCCGCCAGCCGCCTCTCAGCGAAAGAACTCGCGCGCACGCAGGCGGGGCGCCGTGCCGAACTCGGTGAAATCACACGCGACAGCCTGTTGCCGGTATCGAGAAGCGCTGAAGATATCGGCATCATCGTCGCCGGCGGCACCGGCACGCACTCGGTCTATGTGCCGATGTCGGGGCACGTCAGGTCGGTGACAAAGGAAATTCGCTAACACTTTGTTAGCAGGTTCCCTCCCCCTGGATGGGGGAGGGCAGGGGTGGGGGTGAGCGGCGTAGAGTTCGCGCCCAACTCCACTAATTCGCTAAACCCTTTTTATTGTCGAAACGAGAAAACAACATGGCCACCAAACCCGAACCACTATTCCCCACCATCTCCGCCTGCCCGAACTGCGGCAAACGCACCCGCCTCAAGATGGAAAAATCCTTCCCCGTGCCGCGCGGTGTCGACGGCGTCGGCTACCTGCGCTGCTTTCCCTGCAACAAGCGCTACTTCCGCACGGTCGGTACGGCCGAAGGCATCGCCGCCTTCGCACTGGCGCTGGCGATCGAAGCGCATGGCCATTCGCATGACGAAGAACTCACGCACCACCACGATCCTCTGCCGGTCGTCGGGCAAACCGACAAATACGCGTTTATCGACATCACGCCGGCTGCGGGGCATTGACGCGCAAAGCTACGCAAGCCTGCAATCGCATTTCTGGATCTTGTTGATCGCCCACTTCGTACCGTGACCCTCGTCATCGAGGCGAATCATCGAAATTCGCAGATGACAATGCGGGCATTTCACGAATTCTCCATGCCTGTCGTGGTCGATCGACGGATTGGTGGCGTCTCCCGCATTCATGGCTTTGCCATGGATACTGGCTGTTGGTGTTGTGCGGTACAACGGCTTGCGACAGCACGGGCAAAGCACCGCTATGATTTTCCGTGAATTCAACGGTAAATCTCTCTTGAGTGGCGCCGGGAATTGTTTCGTGGCGGGTTTAGCGTAGCAGATTCGTGAGCGGGTAACGTTAATGCGCGAGAAGATGTTGAACTCGACATCTTTAACTGTAGTTACTTAAAAAGTTACTCCGATCTAGATTTCCATTTTAGAAGATCATTGCCAAGTGAAATTTAATAGACAGGTGTTGATGCTAGATTTGATCGCCTTACCTGTTTTTTGATTGCAAATTTATTAGTGACAGATCTAAGGAATCTCTGATTAAGTCATCCGATCGAGTGTCTTGTACGTTGTAGAGCAAATACGAGACGAATCGAGGGAAGTATAACGATGAAACAAATGACACTGGCTGCTGCGGGTTTCGAGCGCTACGCGAAGACGACGCG
>JANXSE010000276.1 GCA_025356695.1 Betaproteobacteria bacterium | reverse complement strand
CAGCCCCGTAGGGCGCAATAAGCGTAGCGCATTGCGCCGCATGAGAGGCGGCCGAATCAAGAATGAAGGAGATCAAACGTGCGAACACATAATCAACTCGTCAAGAAACTGTTGCGCCGCCCCGGTGTGCGCGCCGAAGTGCAGCGCATCGAGCGTGAGGAAATGGCATTGCTCGATGCTTTGTTGAAGGCACGGCAGGAGGCGGGGCTGACGCAGGCCGAAGTGGCTGAACGCATGGGCACACATGCGCCGGCAGTGGCGCGGCTTGAACGCGCGCTGGCCAGCGGCAAACATTCCCCGTCTGTGACGACGCTGCGCAAATACGTGAAAGCCTGCGGTCGGCGTCTGGTGCTTAATGTAGTCTGACGCAGGAAGCCCGGCCTGCGGTTCTACTGACCTTCCGCAACTGCGCTATCATCGACCCGCGAAAAACAATCAAAAGGAATGACCGTGTACGAAGGCTTCAAGAAATTCGAAATCCAAACCACCGACCCCGAGGTCAAGATCACCGGCGTCGTCGGCGGTTCGGGGCCGGCGGTGCTGCTACTGCACGGCAATCCGCTGACGCATGTGCACTGGCATCTGGTGGCGCCGCAACTGGCGAAGAATTACACCGTGGTGGCGACCGATCTGCGCGGCTATGGCGACAGCGGCAAACCGCGCGGCAAAGAAGACCACAGCAACTATTCGTTCCGCCGCATGGGGCAGGACCAGATCGATGTGATGGAGTCGCTCGGCTTCAAGGAATTCATGGTTGCCGGCCATGACCGCGGCGCGCGCACGGCGTTCCGCATGGCGCTCGACTATCCGGACCGTGTGAAGAAATTCGCCAGCTTCGACATTCTGCCCACCCACCACATGTTGACGCACGCGACTTACCAATGGGCGCTCAATTCGTCGCACTGGTTTTTCATGGCGCAGGCCTACGATATTCCGGAGAAGCTGATCGAGGGCAAGGAGGATTTTTACATCCTCAACAAACTCACCAAACTCGGCATCGGCAAGGGCGGCTTCTCTAAAGAGACGCTGGCCGAATACGCGCGTTGCTGCACGCCGGAGAACATCCATGCGGTGTGCGAAGACTATCGTGCCGCCGTCAGCGTGGACATGGCGATGGATACTGCCGACTTCGATGCGGGCCGCAAGATCGCCTGCCCGGTGGCGGTTTACTGGGGAGAACTCAGCCATACTGAAAAGCATTTCAAGCCGCGCGAGGCCTGGCCGCAGTATGCATCGAACATCGTGAAGATCCGTTCGCTGCCCTGCGGGCATTATCCCGCCGAGCAGGTGCCCGATCTGGTGGTCAGCGAACTCGAGGAGTTTCTCAAGGGGTAAGGGCGTGTGTTGTTTGCGTAGCCCGACTTTTTGCGGTCGATAACTTTGCTTTGAAGCGGCGGTAAAGCGGCGGAGAATGTGCGCTCCGCCGGCCGCGCAAGAATGGATCAGCGTTTTGCATTTATTAAATTTTCAGATTGTCCCGCCTGATCGCGCCGCGCCCGGCATGCGCTGTCGCCGGCGTTCTGTCTGGCTGATGGCCGGCCTGCTGGTTGCGTCGCTGGCGCAGGCGGCGGATGCACCGTCCACTGCGGCCGCTTACCCCGTCAGGCCCATCCGCATTATTTCGCCGCTCAGCTCCGGTGGCAGCGGCGACGCGATTGCGCGCACGGTCGGCGAGATCATTGGCGATGCATTGGGCCAGCAGGTCGTCATCGATAACCGGCCGGGCGCCAACGGCATCATCGGCATGGATCTGGTGGCAAAATCGAACGCCGACGGTTACACGCTGTTGCTGGCCTCCGGCGCCAACGCGGCGATCAATCCCGCCATTTACGGCGACAAGCTGCCGTTTGACGTGGTGCGCGATCTGGTGCCGGTGACGCAGGTCGCGGCGCAAAGTTTCATCGCGCATGTCTCGCCGGCTTCACCCGTGCGCAATGTCGCCGATCTCATTGCACTGGCCCGCAGCAAACCCGGCGTGATCAACTATGCCTCCGCTGGCACCGGTTCGACGGCGCATATGCTGGCGGCCCTGTTTGCCGGCATGACCTCGACCCGGTTGACGCATGTGCCATACAAGGGTGCGCCGCAGGGCCGCGTCGCCGTCATGGCGCGCGAATGCGATTTCATGTTCGACGGTTTGCTGGCGACACTGCCCCTGATCAAGGCGGGCAGACTGCGTGGTCTCGGTGTCACTGGCGCAAAACGTTCGCCGGTCGCACCCGACGTGCCGACTATCGCCGAGGCCGGCGTCCCCGGCTACAGCGGTGATGCGTGGTACGGATTGTTTGCGCCGCGCGCCACGCCAAAGGCAGTGGTGGCGAAGCTCAATGCGGTGCTTGCGCAATCGCTGCAAAGCACCGAGCGGCGCGAACGCCTGCTCGTGCAGGGTGTCGAAGCCGTCGGCAGCTCGCAGGAAGTGTTCGGCCGGTTTCTCGGCAGCGAACTCGAAAAATGGGCGCGCGTGGTCCGCGATGCGGGCATCAAACCCGAATGAATTCACGTTGCATGACCAGACGCCTGGCCAACCACCCATAACGATCGTTCGATGAAACCGGGAAAATTCCAATATCACGCCGTCAGCACCGTGGATGAAGCGGTGGCGGCACTAGCCGCGGTGGCGGCGGACGAGGGGCGCATCCTCGCCGGCGGGCAGAGCCTGGTGCCGGCAATGGCGCTGCGCCTCGCACTGCCCGTGCACCTCATCGACATCAACGGAGTTGCCGAATTCGCGCGACTCCATGTGGAGGGTGCCGAACTGGTGATCGGCGCCTGCGTGCGGCACATGGCGTTCGAACGGCCGGTGATCGACGGCCCGCTCGGCGGCATATTGTCTACGGTGGTGCGGCACATCGCGCATTATCCGATCCGCACGCGCGGCACCTTCTGCGGCAGCATCGCCAACGCCGACCCGGCCAGCGAATGGTGCGCGGTAGCGGCGACGCTGGGGGCGACGATGGTGGCGCGCAGCACGCGCGGCAAGCGCACCATTGCTGCGGATGACTTTTTTCAAGGCATGCTGGCGACGGCGCTGGCCGCCGACGAGCTGTTGGTTGAAGTGCGTTTGCCGCTGCCGCCGCCGGATCTGCGCTGGGGTTTTTACGAGTTCAGCCGGCGCGCCGGCGATTTTGCGGTGGCGATGGCGTTGACAACGTGGCGCGTGGTGGACGGCCTGATCGTCGAGCCGCGCATCGGCGTCGGCGGTGTCGAAGCACTGCCGAGGCGCATGGCGGAGGCCGAGCAATTGCTCGCGGGGCAGGCGCCCGGTGCGGCTGTGTTCGGCGCAGCGGCAGCGGCCGCCGCCCGTACAGTCGAACCGATCGACGAAAATGCCGACACGGCACTCTACAAACGCGAGGTGACACAGGCCGCCGTGCGGCGCGCACTCGAAGCGGCGGAGCAACGCGCATGAGCGGTGAAATGGACATCAAGCTGACAGTCAACGGCCGCGACTACGGCGTGCGCGTCGAGCCGCGGCGCACGCTGGCCGATACACTGCGCGAGCAGTGCGGGCTGACCGGCACCAACTCCGGTTGCGAACACGGCGTCTGCGGCTCGTGCACGGTGTTGCTTGACGGCGAGCCGGTGCGTTCCTGCCTGCTGTTCGCTGTGCAGGCGCAGGGTCACCAGTTGCGCACGGTCGAGGGGCTGGCGGACGGCGACAAACTGCATCCGCTGCAGCAGGCATTTATCGATCACCACGGCCTGCAGTGCGGGTTCTGCACGCCCGGTTTTCTGATGCTCGCCGCCGGCACACTGGAGCGCGAACCGGATATCAGCGATGACGACCTGCTGGAGGTTTTGTCGTCCAACCTCTGTCGCTGCACCGGCTATCAGAACATCCTCAAAGCCGTGCGCGCGGCGGCTGCGCAGATGCGGGAAAAACGCGGAGTATCCAAATGAGCGTTGCGCCGCCGGCCCCGACGACGAAACAGAAATTCATCGGCCGTTCGGTGACGCGGCTCGAAGATCTGCCGCTGGTGACCGGCCGCGGCCGTTATGCGGCGGGCATCTCGTTTCCGCATCAGTTGCACATGCGCGTCGTGCGCTCAGCCTACGCGCACGGAAAAATCATCTCGATCGATGCGAGTGCGGCGCTCGCCATGCCCGGTTGCGTCGCAGTGTGGACGGCGGCCGACGTCGCCTCGCTGCCGCCGATCGAGTTTCGCCCGACGCACATCAAGGGCCTCGAACCGTACCGCCAATACGTGCTGGCGCGCGAGCGCGTGCGTTATGTCGGCGAGCCGGTCGCCGTGGTGTTTGCCGAAGATGCTTATCAGGCCGAAGACGCCGGAGATCTGGTCGTCGTCGAGATCGAGGAACTGCCGGTGATCATGGCGGCCGACCAGCTGCCCGGCGAGTTTGAGCCCGGACGTGATACCGAGCCGACGGTGATCCGCAAGAAATACGGCGATGTCGAGGGCGCCTTTGCCGCGGCACACGCGGTAGTTGAACTCGATCTGATCATCGGTCGCCATTCCGGCGTGCCGCTGGAAACGCGCGGCGCCATCGCGCGCCACGATACGACGCGCGACGTGCTCGAACTGCACGGTGCGACCAAACGCCCGCATCCGAACCGCGACCTCTTGGCGCGCATGCTCGGGCGCAGTCCGTCCTCGGTGCATCTCTACGAGTGCCACATCGGCGGCGGCTTCGGCGTGCGCGGTGAAATCTATCCCGAAGACGTGCTCGTCTGCGTGGCGGCCCTGCGACTGGGGCGACCGGTGAAGTTCATCGAAGATCGCCGTGAAAATCTGATGGCCTGCAACCACTCGCGCCAGCAGCGGCACCGCATACGCGCGGCGATTGACGTCGACGGGCGCATCCTCGCCATCGACGACGAATTTTTCCACGATCAGGGCGCTTACATCCGCACGCACGGCGCGCAGGTGGCCGACGGCACGGCGAGCATGCTGCCCGGGCCTTATCAGATCCCGGTCTGCCGCATCGTCGGCCATTACCGGCTCACCAACAAAACGCCGGCGGCGACTTATCGCTCGCCCGGCCGCTACGAATCGACCTTCGTGATCGAGCGCGTGCTTGACGCGGTGGCGGCGAAGACCGGTATCGACCGCGTTGAGGTGCGCCGCCGCAATCTGCTGACGACGGCGCAAATGCCTTTTACGCGGCCGCTCGATCTGCGCGGTGGTGCGGTGATGATCGATTCGGGCGACTACGCGATGCTGCTCGACAAGACGGTGGCGCGGTTTGGCTGGACGCAACTGCAGCAGCAACTTGCAGAGCGCCGCGCAGCGGGCGAACTCGTCGGTGCCGGCGTGGCGTTTTTTCTCGAGAAGAGCGGGCTCGGCCCGGTCGAGGGTGTGAGGATCACCGTCGATAGCAGCGGCACGGTGGAGGTGGTGACCGGTGCGGCGTCGGTCGGCCAGGGCGTGGAGACGGTGATCGCGCAAATCTGCGCCGACACGCTGGGCGTGGATTACCGCCGCGTGCGCGTCACGCACGGGCGCACCGACCGCATCGAATTCGGCACCGGTGCGCATGCGGCGCGCGTGACGGTGATGACCGGCACCGCAACGCACATCGCGGCGTTGAAGGTGCGCGCGAAAGCGCTCGAAGTGGCGGCCGCCGATATGCTCGAAGCCGAGGTCGATGCGCTCGACATCGTCGATGGCCGCGTCGTGCGCCGAAACAGTCCCGACAGCCCGTCGGTCACGCTGGCGCAGATCGCCGTCGCATTGACGCCCGCGGCGGCGGTGGCGAAGGGGCGCGAGCCGGGCCTTGCGGCCGACGGCGTGTTTGCCTGCGAACACGAGGCCTATCCGTACGGCGCACACATTGCCGTCGTCTGCGTCGATGCCGAAACCGGCGGCGTGAAGATTGAACGCTATCTCGCTTCGTATGATATCGGTGTCGCCGTCAATCCGATGCTGGTCCAGGGGCAGATCGTCGGTAGCCTGGTGCAGGGCCTGGGCGGCGCGCTGTTCGAGGAATTTGTCTATGATGAAAGCGGCACGCCGCTGGCGGTGACCTTTGCCGATTATCTGTTGCCGACGGCGCTTGATGTGCCGCCGGTGGATGTGCTGCTGACCGAAGACGCGCCGAGCCCGCTCAACCCGCTCGGCCTTAAGGGCGGCGGCGAAAGCGGCATCACGGCGGTGGGCGCAGTCATTGCGGCGGCGATCGACGATGCGATCGGCCGGCCCGGTGCAGTAACGCAATTGCCGGTGACGCCGGCGCGCCTGCGTGCAATTTTGCGCCGGTTATGACGACCGCATTGTTTGCTGATTGCGATTTGATTGCAGGTTGATGGCAGTTCACTTGATGGCGAGGAGCAGCACATGAACAGACACTTGCGGACGGTTGTTTTCGGCAGTGTGATTTTTTCAGCCGGCCTGTCGGCGGCATGGGCACAAACGCCGGCGCCGACCAATTATCCGGCGCGAACGGTGCGCATGGTCGTCGGCTTTGCGCCGGGCGGCGGCACCGACGTCATCGCGCGCTTTTTTGCGCAAAAACTCGGTGAATCGCTCGGCCAGTCGTTCATCGTTGAAAACCGCGCCGGTGCGGGCGGCAACATCGGCGCCGAGTCCGTCGCCAAGGCCGCGCCTGATGGCTACACGCTGATGATGGCGATCGCTTCGCTCGCCATCAACGTCACGCTCTATAACAAGATTGCCTACGACCCGGTGAAGGACTTCACTGCGATCGGCACGGTCGCCATCACGCCGAACTGCTTTGCCGTGCATCCTTCGCTGCCGGTCAAATCGCTGCGCGAACTGATCGCGCTGGCGAAGGCGAAGCCGGGCGAAATCTCCTATGGCTCGGCCGGTGCCGGCACGCCGGTCCATCTTTCGGTGGAGCTGTTTCAGTTGATGGCGCGCATCAAACTGCTGCACGTGCCCTACAACGGCAGCGGGCCTTCAACCGCCGCCGTGCTCGGCGGCCAGATCCCGATGCTGGCAACCACGCTGCCGGCGGCGCTGCCGCATGTGCGCGCCGGTAAGTTGCGCATGCTGGGCATTACCAGCGCGGAACGTACCGCGCTCGCGCCTGAATTTCCGACGGTGGCCGAAGCGGCCGGGTTGCCCGGCTACGAAGCGGGCGTGTGGTACGGATTGCTCGCGCCGGCGGGCACGCCGGCGGCGGTCGTCAACAAGCTGAATGCGGAAAGCGAACGGCTGCTGCAACAGCGCGAAGTGCGCGAGCGCCTCGCGGCCCTCGGTTTCGATCCCTATCGGCGCACGCAGGCGGAGTTCGCAGAGTTGATCAAGACCGACATCGTGAAATGGGGCAAGGTTGTGCGCGAGTCGGGTGCGCGCGCGGATTGAGCCTGCGGTTTGATCGCGGCCGGCGCTGCCGGCCGCATCGCAAACACGGCGTCAGGTTTTCCAGTGCGGGGTGGCCACGTAGTTTTTGTTGATATCGGCGACCTTCTGCGTGCCGCAGTTGCCCATCACCAGTTTCAGTTCGGCCTGCATGATTTCGAGCACGCGGTTGACGCCGGCCTCGCCGAAGGCGCCCAGTCCCCACAGCGTGGGACGACCGATGCCGACGGCAGTGGCGCCGAGTGCGAGTGCCTTGAACACATCGGTGCCGCGCCGCACGCCGCCGTCGACGAACACCGGAATGCGGCCGTTCACCGCTGCCACGACTTCGGGCAGTGCTTCGAGGGTGCCGCGTCCGGTTTCGGTTGAGCGGCCGCCGTGGTTCGAGACCAGGATGCCATCGAGGCCATAGTCGAGGCAGAGCCTGGCGTCTTCATGCGTGTCGATGCCCTTGATGATGAATTTTCCTTTCCAGTAGTCGCGCACGCGGGCGACGAATTTCCAGTCCATCGCGGGATCGGTGCGGCGGCCCCCGCGCATGTCGATGCCGTCGGTCAGGGGACGGTGGCGGCCGCCTTCGAAGCCGTCTTTGTGACAGGCCTCGCACTGCTTGAGGTCTTTGGGGCGCGTGCGGAAAAAGGTTTCGCTGAAGCGGCCGGTGGTGTTGTCGACGGTGAGCGCGATGACGGATACGCCGGCGTTCTGGAAGCGTTTCAACAGCTCGACGCAGGCGTCCCAGTTGCTCGGCGCGTAGAGCTGCTGCCAGACCGGGCGGCCGTGCGCCTTGACGACGTCGTCGAGCGGCATGCCGCTCGAGGTCGACAGCATCTGCATGGTGTTGCGCGCACGCGTCGCGCGCGCCACACCGAGTTCGCCGTCAGGGTGAAACGAGGCCTGGCCGCCGGTCGGGCAGGTGAAGATCGGGCTGGCGTAGCTGTTGCCGAACAGATCGACGCGCATGTCAACCTTGGTGGCGTCGCGCAGGCGGCGCGGGCGCAGTTGCACCTGGCGATAGGCGTCACGGTTGGCAAACAACGTCGCATCGTCGTCGGTGCCGCTGGACATATAGGCCCAGTGGCCGGGCTGTACCTTGGTGCGCGCGGTCGCTTCGAAATCGAACACCGTCAACGCATCGGCCGGTTTATCGACGACGCTCATGCGGTCGCGCATGATGCTGGCGAACCCGCTTTGTTTGATGTCCTGCGCGAAGCCGCTGTCGGCAAGAAATGCGGCCACGCCGCCACCGGCAGCGACAGTCGGGCTGGCGGCCAGAAATTTCAGGAAATCGCGGCGTGCAACGGGCGATGGATTGTCTGCCATGATGGGTGAACCTCCTCTTGATTGATCGTTTTGATCGCGGTGCTGATAGCATCCGTCTTATGGAGCGACAACGTCATTCTGCGATGACATTTGCCGGTGCGCTCATCTTACATTGATCGGGTTCGCCGGACGCGCGCAGAAATTATATGCGGCCGGTGGCCGCACGGGTCACGCGCCGGTCAGGCGATCTTCCAGTCCAGCCATGCGCAGACGCCGCGCCCCATCGTCCATTCCTTGTCGGATGCGGAGAGCCACGGCAGTTCTTCGGTGAATAGTGTCTGCGCCTGCTTGTAGCTGCAGGGCAGGCGCGTCAGATCGGTGCCCCAGAACACGCGTTGTGCGCCGAAGGCGTCGAACACCTGCCGCAAATAGGGATGCAGCGCGCGATAGGGATAGGCGTCGGTGGCGATCGATGGGATGCCGCTTGCCTTGACCGCGATGTTGGGTCGCTTTGCCAATGCCAGCAGATGTTTGATATTGGTAAAGGCATCCGGCCCCCTCGGACCGGGCGGCACCGCGAGGTGGTCGATGACGATCTTCAGCGCGGGATGGCGTTCGGCGATGCCGTCGACCAGCGGCGCATGCTTCTGATGGATCAATATCATCAGCGGCACGCCGGCCGCTTCAGCCGCCGTCCACAGCCATTCGAGTTCGCCGTTCACCAGCATCGGTTCGAACGGCGGCATGTGAAAGGTGAAACGGATGCCCAGCATGCCGGGTTGCGTGCGCCACGTCGCGATGCGTGCGCGCGCATCCGGCGCGTCCATGTCGAGCCGGCCCATGATAGCGAACTTGTCCGGATGCGCTTCGACGGCGGCGATGGCGAGGTCGTTGCGCTCACCCTCCCAGCTCGGCGGCACGATGATGGTGCGATCAACGCCGGCAGCCTGCATGTCGTTCAGCAGATCCTGTTGCGTATACGGCACCGGACGGTGCGGCGCATGGCGCGCGGGCCACGGCCGCTCGGGTGTGCTGGCAGCCCAGATATGAACTTGCGAATCGACGATCAACATGGTTGCCTCCTTGAGTTCAGCGGGTGCGCACGGTGAAAGCCAGCAGCGCCGAGATCACTGTCAGCAGTATCAGCGCCGAGAGCGCCAGCGACCAGTGGATGCCGATCAGGCTGCCCATCAGGCCGATGGTGACGCCGGCGAAAGCGCGCAGACCCTGGCTCGACATGCTGTAGAGACCGATGACGCGCCCGCGCATGTGTTGCGGCGCTTCCATCTGCACCAGCGTCTGCGCCATCGAGGCGAACGACAGCTGCAGAAATCCGGAACAGAACAACAGCGCGATCGCCAGAGCATACGAGTTTGATGCGGCGAACCCGCCGATGGTGCAGCACCACAGCATGGCAAGGATAAAGGCGCTGCGCGGTTTTGCCTGCAGCAGGCCGCGGCTTTCGAGTACGAAGCCGGCGACCAGCGCGCCGGCGGCGTCCGCGGCGAGCAGCATGCTGTAGGTAAAGTCGGCGTGGCCGGCGCCGAGGTCGTGCGCGAAGCCCGGCATCTGTGCCTGATAGGCGTTGCCGATGAACAGCGAGGCGCCGCCGGCGAGCAGCGTCATGGCGACGATGGTGCGGTTGCCGGAGATTTCGCGGATGGTCGGCAGGATATCGGCGAGCCCGCGCGCAGCGGGCCGCTTGTTTTCTTCGTGTTTGCGCTTGAACGGCGCCCAGAACAGCCATAGCATGAACGGCAGGTAGAACAGAATATTGACGAGGATGCCGTGCGGCGGGCCGAAGGCGAGCATGAGCCCGCCGCCGATCGCCGGGCCCATCAGCATGCCGAGCATGCGCGCCGTTGAAGACAGCCGTACCGCGCTTTGCAGCTGCGCCGCGCCGACGATGTCGTAGATCAGGACCTGACCGGCCGGCCCCCACAACACGCCGGCGAAACCGTGCAGCACCAGCAGCACCATGGCGTGCCACATCTCCATCGTATCGGTGATGAAAAGATAACCCCAGCCGGCCGAAGCGGTGATGAAACAGATGAGGCCGATCTGGATGATGCGGCGCGGATCGAAGCGGTCGGCGAGCGCGCCCGAGTAGACGGAGAAAAACAGAAAGGGCAGCCAGTGCGAGACGACGGCGAAGCCGGCCAGTGCCGGCGAGTGGAATTTCTCGAACATCATCCAGTAGCTGATGACGTGTTCGATGTTGTCGGCCATCATCCCCAATGCGGAGACAACGAAATAGAAACGGAATGCCGGGTGACGCAGCGCGGCGAAGGATTTAGGCGACGTCGGGGGTGCCTGGTGTGCGCTTGCGGTCATGAGGCAGCGTCGTTACGGAAGGAATTCATTGCGATGGGTATATGACGCCGTGTGACGCTGTATGACGGAATGCCGGTGCGTCTGCGATAATCGACGCCGAAGCGCAATGTTAACGCATGGCGGCACGGCACGGGGTTTCCGGCAGCAAAAGCCGCCGGCGGGGAGAGCGGGGAAAAATGGCGACGCAGAAAAAAGCGCGGGTAGGCCTGTGCGGGCTGGGTTCGTTTTCGTATGTGATTGCGAACACGGTCCAGCGCAGCAGCAAAATCGAGCTGGTGACCTGTTTCGATCCCGTCGCCGAACGGCGCGCGGCGACCAGTGCCAGATACGGTTGCGCGCAGGAAACGAGTTTCGAAGCGATGGTGAAACGCCCCGATCTCGATGGCGTGCTGCTGGTCTCGCCGAACGTCTTCCATCGCGAGCAGACCGAACTGGCCGCGCAGCATGGCAAACATGTCTACGTCGAAAAGCCGATCGCCAACACGCTAGCCGACGGCCGCAAAATGATCGCCGCCTGCGAACAGGCCGGCGTTACTTTATTGATCGGCCATGTGCACCGCCGCCACGCTGCCAATCGCAAGGTGAAGGAACTGGTCGAGAGCGGCGCCATCGGCAAGCCCATCATGGTCGAGGCCAATCTGTCGAGCGGACAGGGCTGGGAGTTGAAGCCCGATGAGTTTCGCTGGCGCGATGACGACAGCGGCTGCCCGGGCGGCGCGCTGATGACCATCGGCGTGCACCAGGCCGACACCATCAACTATATTTTCGGGCCGGTGAAGACAGTGTTTTCGTTCTTCAACCATCTGTATATTCCGGCGCCGGTCAACGATGTGACGACGACGGTGTTCAAATTCGAGTCGGGTGTGCTCGGTTACATTGGCGCCAATTTCGCCTCGCCGCGCACCAACTGGATGCAGGTCTACGGCACCGAGGCCAACCTGACGCGTACGGTAGCGCGGCCCGACCGTCAGTTCGACAGCGAGCGCAAGGTCGGTCCTGATGAATCGACGCGGCTGGAGATGGTGAAAAAAGGCAGTACCACGCCGCAACGCGTTGAATTGAAAATCGGCGACCCGATGCTCGAAGAGATCGACGAATTCGCCGATTGCATATTGACGGGGCGCAAAGCGGAGACGGATGGACGTGAATCGCTCAAGGCGCTGGCGTTGATCCGTGCGGCGATTGAATCGGCGCAGACGGGGTTGCCGGCGGATGTGGAAAAATAAAAGTGAATGCAGGGAGGGGTGGATGAAAACTGTTCTGCGTATTGCCTTGGCATTATGGCTTGGTGTCGCTGCGATCGCCGCAACGGCACAGAATTACCCGCAGCGCCCAGTGCGTCTGGTGCTCGGCCCCTCGCCGGACCTGCTGTCGCGCATGGTTGGCCAGAAGCTGTCTGAGCTTTGGGGGCAGCAGCTCGTCATCGATCAACGTCCGGCTGCCGGCGGCATCATCGCCGGTGACACCGTCGCCAAGTCGGCGCCGGACGGTTACACGTGGCTGCTGTCCACGGCGTCATTCGTGACGCTGGCGAACCTGTATCCGAAACTGCCCTTCGATTTTCAACGCGACTTCACACCGGTGACATTGATGGGCAGTCTGCCGTGGGTGGTGGTTGTGCATCCTTCGGTGCCGGCGAAGACGCTGGCTGAATTTGTGCAGCTCGCGCGCGCAAAGCCGGGGCAATACAACTATGCGAACCCCGGCAACGGTACTTCAACGCATATCGTCACCGAAATGTTTTTGCACGATGCCAATATCAAGGTAGTGAATATTCCGTATAAGGGCGTGGCGGCGTCGCTGACGGACCTGGTCGGCGGCCAGGCGCAGATGGGTTTCGGCATCACGCAGGGTGCCGTGCCGCATGTGCTGAGCGGACGCCTGCGCGCACTGGCGGTGAGCACGGCGAAACGCCTGGCCGCATTGCCTGACGTGCCGACGCTGGCCGAGTCCGGCTTCAAGGACATGGACGTGGTCGGCTGGAACGGCGTGCATGTGCCGGCCGGTACGCCGCCCGCGGTGATTGCGCAGATCAACCGCAACATCAATGATGTTCTGAAGATGCGCGACATTCAGGAGCGCATGACGGCGGCGGGTTTCGAAATCGGCAACACGACGGTGCCGGAGTTCGCGGCGTTTGTGAAACGCGACTTCGATCGTTATGGCAAAGTCATTCGCGAGGCGCACATCCGTGCCGACTGAAGAGAACACGATCAAGCTGAGCGCGGCGGCGGCACTCACCTTCGGCGCGTCAGCGCTGCAGCGCCTCGGCTTCAGCAGCGAAGAGGCCGGCATTATCGCGGCGCATCTGGTTGATTCGGAGTTGTGCGGTTATCCGGCGCTTGGCCTGGCGCGCATCATCACGATTGCCGAGCACGCGCGCATGCGCGAACCGCGCACGGCACCGCGCATCGTGCACGAAACGCCGGTGTCGGCGCAGATCGATGGCGGCAATTTCGTCGGCCTGTACTCCGTGTATCGCGCCAGCGAAATCGCCATCGAAAAGGCGCGTGCCAATGGTTTTGCACTGGTCGGCCTGCACAACAGCTGGGTCAGCGGACGCAATGCCTATTACCTCGAAAAAATCGCGCGCGCCGGATACGCCGGCATCCATCTCGCCTGTAGCCGTCCGGTGGTGGTGCCGCACGGCGGCCGCGCGCCGGCACTCGGCACCAATCCGATCGCTTTCGCGCTGCCGGGCCAAAGTGACCCGGTGATCTTCGACATGGGCACCTCGGCAACCAATCACGGCGACGTACTGCTGGCGGGGCGCCTTAACCAGTTGTTGCCTGAAGGTGTGGCGGTCGATGCGAACGGCGCGCCGACGCGTGATCCGCAGGCTGCATTGCAGGGCGGTATCCTGCCGTTCGGCGGCGCGCATGCGCACAAGGGTTACGGCCTGTCGTTCATGGTGCAGGCGATGGGGCTGCTCGCCGGTGCCGCACTGCCGCGCGGCCAGGTGCAGGATTTTGCTTTCCTCTTTGTGGTGTTCGATCCGGCCTTGTTGATGCCGCGCGCGCAGTTCGAACAACAGCTTGCCGAACTGATCGTGCAGGTGAAAGCGACGCCGCGGCAACCCGGCGTCGATGAAATCCGTATTCCGTCGGAGCAGGCTTTTCGCACGCGGGAAAAACGCCGCATCGATGGGTTCATGCTGGCGCGGCGCATACACGAGCGCATCGCGGCACTTTAGGCCGGTTGCCGGTGATGATCGATGTTACATTCGTGCGGTATCGCAGCGTCATAACAAAAACAACGCGAACAATGGCAGCTCAATTGAAGGTTCAAGGGGAGAATTTCATGAAAAACACGCTTAAAACGATAGTGCTTGCCACGGCATGTGCAATGTCGAACGGCATTTACGCCGCCGATACGCATGCGCCGCACTGGGGTTACGACGAGGCTGCAAAGTGGGGAGACTTGAGCGGTGACTTCAAAGTCTGCAAAATCGGCAAGGAGCAGTCGCCGATCGACATCCAGACCAAGGTCACGGTGAAAGCCAAGCTTGCGCCGATCGGCTTCAACTACAAAGCCGGCGCGGGCGAGGTGGTCAACAACGGGCATACCATACAGGTGAATCTGAGCGACGCCGGTTCGGCCAAACTCGCCGCGGGTGATTATCAACTGCTGCAGTTCCACTTTCATACGCCGAGCGAAGAAAAGGTCGACGGCAAGAATTTCCCGATGGTGGCGCACTTCGTGCACAAGAGCGCGGCGGGCGGCCTCGGTGTGGTCGGCGTGATGTTCAAGGAAGGCAAGGAAAATGCGGCGTTGAAAGCAGTGTTCGATTCGATGCCGGCCAAGGAAGGCGACAAGTCTGCGTTGAAGGCGCCGCTGAATGCCGCCGATGTGCTGCCGGCCGACAAGGGCTACTACGCGTTCAAGGGTTCGCTGACGACGCCGCCGTGCAGCGAAAGCGTGGCGTGGCAGGTCATGAAGCAGCCGGTGGAACTGTCGAAAGCGCAGATCGAGGCTTTCCGCAAACTCTACAAGATGAACGCGCGTCCGGTGCAGCCGCTGAACGGCCGCAAGGTGCAGGAATCGAGTTAGTCACAGGAGCTGGTTCAGCAGGAAAAACGCCCGCGACTGCGGGCGTTTTTCTTGGTGCGAGCCGCCCGCCGCCGGTTGACTGCGCGCCGGCTTGACACTGTTTGTGCAGCGTGTGAGCATCGCCCGCACAATTCGCAGTCCGGAGGAGCATATGCGCAGATTTGTTTGGGGTTTTCTGTTTGCGTTTGTCGCGCTCGGCATGGCCTCGTGCGGTGCCATGGCGCAGGCGCTGGAAAAAACAAAAATCACCATCGCCGTTGGCGGCAAGAACCTGTTCTATTACCTGCCGCTGACGATCGCCGAGCGGCGCGGTTTTTTCAAGGACGAGGGCCTCAGCGCCGAGATCGTCGATTTTCCGGGCGGCGCGCGCGCGTTGCAGGCGCTGGTCGGTGGCAGCGCCGATATCGTCTCCGGCGCTTACGAACACACCATCAACATGCAGGCCAAGGGCATCAACATCGTCGGCATCGCATTACAGGGCCGCTATTCGGGCATCGTGCTCGGCATTTACAAGAACCGCGCTGCCCAGTACAAATCGCCGAAAGACCTGAAGGGCTGGAAAATCGGCGTCTCTGCGCCGGGTTCGAGCACCAACATGATGGTGAGCAGCCTGCTGGCGAAAGACGGCCTCAAACCCGATGCGGTTTCGATCATCGGCGTTGGCACTACCGCCGGCGCGGTGGCAGCCATGCGCAAGGGCGAACTCGATGGCATGTCGAACCTCGACCCGGTGATTTCGCGGCTTGAGGCGTCGGGCGACATGGTGACGGTGGTCGACACGCGCACTGCCAAAGGCATGAAAGAAGTGTATGGCGGCGCCTACCACGCCGGTTGCATTTACGCGCCGGTGGAGTGGGTGAAGAAAAATCCGCATACCGCGCAGGCCGTCGTCAACGCGATGGTGCGCGCGGTGCGCTGGTTGCAGACGGCGCGTCCCGATGAAGTAGTGGCGACGGTGCCGCCCGAGTACTACGGCGACGACCCGACCATCTACAAGGTGGCGCTGCTGAAGAATGCCGATGGATTTTCGCCCGACGGTTTGTTTACCGCCGAGGGTGCAAAAAACGTTTTCAACGTGCTCAATTCCTTCGAGCCGACGGTGCAGGCGGCGAAGATCGATCTGGCCAAAACCTACGACAACAGCTTCGCGCAAAAAGCGCTGAAAAAATTCAAGTAAGGCCATGCAGGTTAGCAACGGCACCGCGCTCGCACTCGACAACATCACGGTCACATTTTCGGCGCGCGGTGCCGGGACGACCGCCTATATGGCGGTCGGAAACACCACGCTGAAGATTGCCGCCGGCGAATTCGTTTCCGTGGTCGGGCCGACCGGCTGCGGTAAATCGACGCTGCTGAATATCGCCGCCGGATTGCTTGAGCCGTCGGCCGGCCAGGTCAATGTGCTCGGTGCGCCGCTCGCCGGGCTCAACCGTGACGCCGGTTACATGTTTCAGGCCGACGCGCTGCTGCCGTGGCTCTCGGCGCAGAACAACGTCGAGCTTGGCCTGAAATACCGCGGCGTGGCGCCGGAGGAACGGCGCAGGCGCGCTGAACAATGGCTGGCGCGCGTCGGCCTTGCCGGGCACGGCGACCGCTATCCGCACCAATTGTCGGGCGGCATGAAGAAACGCGTCGCGCTGGCGCAGATGCTGATCCTGGATCCGAAAATCCTGCTGATGGACGAGCCGTTCTCGGCGCTCGATATCCAGACGCGGCAGTTGATGGAGAACGAACTGCTCGACCTGTGGTCGGCCGACCGCAAATCGGTGGTCTTCATTACGCACGATCTCGAGGAGGCAATCGCGCTGTCGGACCGCGTGGTGGTGCTGTCGGCGGGGCCGGCGACGTATCCGATCGGCGAATTCACGATTGATCTGCCGCGCCCGCGCGACGTCAATGAAATCCGTCTGACGCCGCACTTCGTCGAACTGCATACGCGGATCTGGCACGCCATGAAGGATGAAGTGCTGAAAGGATACGCGCAGAGCCAGCGCGGAGTAGCAGGCTACGCGCAGATCCGGAACGCATGAGGACGATGCAAACAACCATGCTGAATGAGCGGGCGCCCCATGGCGGCTAGCCGCAAACGCGAAACGCGCCTGACGCGCGGTCGGCTGGCGCTCTATCACGCGTTGCTGCTGGGCGCAGTATTCGTCGTCTGGCACCTGATGACCAGTCCGCTGCTGGTGTCGGAAGAATTTGCGCGTAACACGGCGTTTTTTTTCGGCAAGCCGCTGGTGGTGCTGGAGAAGACCTGGGAGTGGTTCGCCGGCGGCAAAGTCTACGAACACCTGCTGGTGACGTTGATTGAAACCCTGCTCGCCTTCGGCATCGGTACCGCGGCGGGCCTTGGCGTCGGCTTGTGGCTGGCGCTGTCGCCGCTGGCCTCGGCGCTGGCCGATCCGTACATCAAGGCGATGAACGCGATGCCGCGCGTGATCCTGGCGCCGATTTTCGCCGTGTGGTTCGGGCTTGGCATCCTGTCGAAAGTGGCGCTTGGCATCACGCTGGTGTTTTTCATCGTGTTTTTCAACGTCTATCAGGGGGTGCGCGAAGTCAGCCCCGTGGTGCTCAATAACGCGCGCATGCTGGGCGCGGGGCCGGGCCAGTTGTTGCGCACGGTCTATGTGCCCTCGGCGATGTCGTGGGTGTTCTCCAGCCTGCACACCGCGGTTGGCATGGCGTTCGTCGGCGCGGTGGTCGGCGAATATCTGGGCTCCTCGCGCGGTGTCGGCTACCTGATTCTGCAGGCCGAGGGCGCCTTCGATATCAATACGGTGTTCGCCGGCATTCTGGTGCTGACGGCCTTTGCGCTGGCGCTCGACTTGCTGGTCAGTGCGGTCGAGAAGCGGCTGCTGGTGTGGCGGCCGGCGCAGGGTGAAACCGAACTGCTTTAGGCGCGGGCGGTGGCTGCCGCGCACCAATCCGCGGCAATTGGGCTATCATGAACGCTCATAGCGGGGAGGCGCCATGATCATTCGTGACATCCTGAACATGAAGGGTGGCCAGATTTTCAGCATCGCGCCGGACGGGCGCGTCGCCGATGCGGTGCGGCTGATGGTCGAGCGGGATATCGGCTCGCTGGTGGTGCTCGACGGCGAGCGCATGGCGGGCATGCTGACGTTTCGCGAGGTGCTGATCGGCCTTAACGCAAACGGCGGCAATCTGGGCGATTTGCGTGTGAAAAGCCTGATGGTGGCGGAGCCGGTGTGCGGCAGCCCCGACGATTCGATCGACCAGTTGCGCGAAGTCATGACGCAGAACCACGTACGTTATCTGCCGGTGCGCGATGGCGAAAAACTGCTGGGCGTGATTTCGTTTCATGACGTCGCCAAGTCGGTGATCAAGGAAACGAGTTTCGAGAACCGTCTGCTCAAGCGCTACATCAAGAACTGGCCGGAGGCCGAAGAGCCGGCCAAGTGACGCGCCGACGATGCGGCGGCGTTGACGACGACAATTCAGACATAGGCACCGCGGGTGCTTCGTTGCAGAAACCGGAATGTCGGCGATACGGCCGTGGTGGCCGGTCGTTTGCGACTGGCAGGTGGTGCGCGGCGTGAACTATTTCTCGTAATGTGATAAAAAACGTGCCCGGTCGGCCGCTGGCACGGGAATTGCGACTTAAAGACCGGGGGCAGTCCGGTCGATGATTGCTTAATACGGGACAGGAAGCGGGAGAAGAAATGGCATTGTTCGGGGGCGGCAAGCCCGATCATCCGATGGCGGACCTCAAAAACGCGAAGGCGTTGATCGCGGACCTGCCATCGACGGATTCGCTGAAGGCGGTCGAGGAAGTCACGATGTGGCTTGAATCGATCATGCGCGAAGAAGGTTTCAAGGTTGATTACCGGTTTCAGCTGATCGACGCGCTCGACCAGTCGGCGAAGAACCATCCGCGCAAACTGGCGCAGGATTATCTGGCCACCGACCGCCAGGAAAAATTCCGCGAAAGCAAATTGTGGAACACGTCTTTCGAATTCTGGAAGATGCTGGGCCATGCCTATGTTCAATGCGTCGAGCAGTTCCAGGCCGGCGCCGGCGGTTCGGGGGCCATCAAAAAAGATCTGCCGGTCATTGTTGCGCGCGCGCTGCGCACGCTGACGCTGCAGTTGAAATGGGGCCTGTTGCGCTACGGACCGCTTGACGATCGAGTGTGGAGCGATCTCGGCCGCATGTATCTTTTTGCGGAAACGCAAAAGTTGGCGACGTTGCCGGTGGCGATTTATCCCGGACAGCACGGCGGCGGCACGATCCAGCAGGAATTTCTCAAAGCGCTGATGCTGAGCGTTTCGTCGACCGACGGCCTCGCGCCGCTGAACCAGGAAATCGCTGAACGCATCGTCGCGCATTTCGGCGGTGAATTCTCAATGGCGGCGGCGGCCGATGCCGCCGCCAACTATTACTTCGACCTGGCCATGCGCAAACCGGCCGCACGCGTCATGAAAAACTCGGAACCCTCGGCAACCACGCGTTACTTCGGCGCCGGCAAGGCGCTGGCGGGTCTGGTGCAGATGGCGATGACCGTGCACGACCAGAACGCGGTGCCGTCCAACATCAATCTCGGCGGCGTCTACGAACCGGAACTCGTACTGTCCGTGATGAAACATTTGACGCTCTACTGGTCGGACAAACCTCCGGCGCGCAGTTCCGAACGGCGCAAGACGGCGACCCGCATGACGGTGGTGCACGGTTTCAAGGAAACCTACGCCAGCGTCGATCCGGCCAGCCAGGAGGATTCGCTCGATTTTCATCAGGCCGACGGCAGCGAAAGCTGGATCGTCGAGAACGTCAGCGACGGCGGCTTCGGCGCCATTGTTCCGCAGGTCAAGAGCGACTGGGTCAAAGTCGGCTGCCTCCTGGGGGTGCAGACCGAAACTTCGAAGTTCTGGGGGGCCGGCGTGATCCGCCGCATTTCGCGCGATGAATTCCAGCAGCGCCGCGTCGGCATCCAGTTGCTGTCGAAGTCGGTGATCCCGGTGACGCTGACGGTGCCCGGCAACGTGTCGTCGTTCAACGCCGCACGCGGTGGCGAATCCGGCGTGTTGTTGTCGACGGCGCCGGACAAGAACGGCGAGATCGCGCTGTTGCTGCGGGAAGGCACCTACTCGCAGCGGCAGGCGCTTGAAATGAACGTGCGCGGCAAGAGTTATTACCTGATGCCGTCGAAGCTGGTCGAGGGCGGTGAAGACTTCGATCTGGCGCGCTTCAAGGTGATGCAGCGCCAGTAAACATTCTGCGCGGCGCGCGCAGAATGCGGCTGCCTAGCGCAGCACGCTCTGCAACCAGGCGCTGATATCGCGGATTTCTTCGATGCACACTGAGTGCTGCATCGGGTAGCTGTGCCACTCGACGATGTAACCTGTGTCGCCCAGCACCTTGCGCGAGGCCTCGGCCATGGCAATCGGAATGACCTGGTCGTGCGTGCCGTGCGCGTAAAAAAGCGGAATCCTGCGGTTGGCCGCGGCTGCCTCCGCGGGCAGCGTGTGCGCGACCGGCAGATAGGTCGACAGCGCCATAATGCCGGCCAGTTTTTCTGTGTAACGCAGGCCGGTGTGCAGCGCGATAGCGCCGCCCTGCGAGAAGCCGGCGATCACGATCTTGTCGGCGGCGATGCCGCGTGCGGTTTCGCGCGCGATCAGTTTTTCAATCTCGCCCTGCGAAGCGCGCACGCCTTTTTCGTCGGCCTGGCGGCTCTTGCCTTCGAGGTCGCCGTAGCTGACGTCGTACCAGGCGCGCATGACATAACCGTTGTTGATCGTCACCGGCATCATCGGCGCATGCGGAAAAATGAAGCGTATCGCCGGCGCATTGCCGAGGCCGAGTTCGGGCACCATGGGCGCGAAGTCGTTGCCGTCGGCGCCCAGACCGTGCAGCCAGATCACCGCGGCGGTCGGCTTCGGCGCGGTTTCAATTTCGATGGTTTCGAGCAGTTTGTTCATGACGGCGCGCTCATGCTTTCGGCCTGATTGCCGATTTGGGGCGGAAGGCCCTGACGACGCTCTCGTGTGTTTCGATATAGGGCCCGCCGATCAGATCGATGCAGTAGGGCACGGCGGCGAAGACGCCGTCGAGCGTTTCCTTGATCGCTTTCGGCTGTCCCGGCAGATTGAGGATCAGCGCCTGTTTGCGCACGACGCCGACTTGCCGCGACAGGATCGCGGTTGGCACGTATTTCAGACTGACCTGGCGCATCTGTTCGCCGAAGCCGGGCATCACCTTGTCGGCCACCGCCAACGTGGCTTCGGGCGTGACGTCGCGCGGCGCCGGGCCGGTGCCGCCGGTGGTGAGCACAAGGTGGCAATGCGCTGCATCGACCAGTTCTTTCAGCGTCTGTTCGATCACCGCCTGCTCGTCCGGAATCAGGCGCGTGACCATTTTCCATGGCGAGGACAGCGCGGCGCCGAACCATTCCTGCAGGGCGGGCAGGCCACGGTCTTCATAGACGCCGCTCGATGCGCGGTCGCTGATGGAAACCAGGCCGATCAGAAGTTCGTTGTTCATAGGCGGATTATAACGGTTGAAAAAGCACGGTCGTGGTTAACGCGGGTCTTAGTCTTCTGCGTCGTCCCCCGCATCGTCGCCAGTGCCGGCAATGGTGATGCGCAGCGCGCGGAACAGTTCGCGGTATTTTTTCGGCGGCCGTGCGTTTTCGCGGTCGCGTTTGACGCTGGAGATCAGCGAACGCAGGCGCTGCAGATCGGTCTGCGGATATTCATCGGCGAACAGCGTCATCGCGTCTTCCTCGGCAAGCAGGCGTTCGCGCCAGCGTTCGATCTGGCGCTGGAGGGTGACGGATTCGCGCGCCACACCGCGCAGGATGTCGAGGCGGCTGCGGATCGGCGCCGGTTCGATGTCGCGCATCAGCTTGCCGATAAACTGCATCTGGCGGCGGCGGCCCTCGAAATTGCGGATGCGCTGCGCCTCGGTAATCGCCTGCACGAGACGTTCGGGCAGATCGAACTCGGCGAGTTGGGCGGCGTTCAGTTCAACCAGTTCGGTGCCGAGGTCTTGCAGCGCGTGCACATCGCGTTTGCGTTGCGATTTGCTCGGCCGGTCGTACGGATTTTCGGTGTCATTCATTCTGCGGTCACTCGGGGCAAGGCTGGTATCATAACGGCTTTTTTGCGGGCACCGTCGATGACGACTGAAATGAAGGCACGACCGGCCGGCGCCGCGCTGGCGCACGAGGCTTCACAGTTGCGCGAAATCGCCGCCGACGTTCTCAAATACGCGAAAGTCCAGGGCGCGAGTGCGGCCGAGGCCGAGGTTTCGGAGGGCGTCGGCCAGACGATCACCGTGCGCTGCGGCGAAGTCGAGACCATCGAATACAACCGCGACAAGGGCATCGGTGTGTCGGTCTATTTCGGCAAACGCCGCGGCCACGCCAGCACTTCGGATTTTTCACCGCAGGCGGTGCGCGCCACCGTCGATGCGGCGGTGTCGATCGCGCGTTTTACCGCTAGCGACGATTACGCCGGGCTTGCCGACGAGGCGCTGCTGGCGCGCGAGATCCCTGATCTCGATCTGTACCATCCGTGGGAACTGCCGGTCGAGCGCGCCATTGAAATGGCACAGGCCTGTGAAAGCGCCGCGTTCAAGGTCAGCAAGCGCATCGATAATTCCGAGGGCGCCACGGTGTCGCTGCAGCATTCGCATTTTGCCTATGGCAATTCGCTGGGTTTTCTGTCCGGCTATCCGAGTTCGCGCCACTGGCTGAGCTGTGCGGTGATCGCCGGCAAGGGCGACGCCATGCAGCGCGACGACTGGTACAGCTCGGCGCGCAATGCCGCCGAACTCGACGCGCCGGAAGTGATCGGCCGCACCGCCGGCGAACGCGCGGTGCGCCGCCTCGGTGCCAAAAAAATTGCCACCACGCAGGTGCCGGTGCTGTTCGAGGCGCCGGTGGCGGCGTCCCTGCTCGGACATTTCGTCTCGGCGGTGAGCGGCGGCAGTCTTTACCGCAAGTCGTCATTTCTCGTCGACAGTCTGGGCAAGGAGATATTTGCGCCGCAGGTCAGGATCAACGAGGACCCGCACATCCGCGGTGCGCTCGCCAGCGGGCCCTTTGATGAAGAGGGCGTGGCGACCCGGCAGCGCAACGTGGTCGAGGCCGGCGTGCTGCAGGGCTATTTTCTCGGCAGTTATTCGGCGCGCAAGCTCGGCATGCAGACCACCGGCAACGCCGGCGGTTGCCACAATCTGCTGCTGGCCGACAGCGGTGAGGATTTCGCCGCGCTGTTGAAAAAGATGGGCCGCGGCCTGCTGGTGACCGAGCTGATGGGGCAGGGCATCAACATGGTGACCGGCGATTATTCGCGCGGCGCCTCGGGGTTCTGGGTCGAGAACGGCGAGATTGCCTATCCGGTGCAGGAGATCACTATCGCCGGCAATCTCAAAGAGATGTTCCGCGGCGTTGCCGCTGCGGGCAGCGATGTACTCAGGCGCGGTTCCAAACATTGTGGCTCGATATTGATCGACCACATGACCATCGCCGGCGATTGAGCCGACACTGGCGGCGTTGGCGTGCAAACGGATTCAGACCAGGCAAAAAATAATCTACCGGAGGACAACATGAAAAGACGTGCATTCCTGAAACAGGCGGCAGCAGGCGTTGCCGCAGGCGCAGTCGCCGCACCGGCCCTCGCGCAATCGCAGCCAACCATTACGTGGCGGCTGGCCTCGAGTTTTCCGAAGAGCCTCGACACCATTTTCGGCGCGACCGAGGTGTTTGCGAAGCGGCTGGCCGAAATCACTGACAATAAATTCCAGGTGCGCGTCTTCGCCTCGGGTGAAATCGTGCCGGGTTTGCAGGTGCTCGACGCGGTACAAAACGGCACGGTCGAGATGGGCCACTCCGCGTCTTACTACTATGTGGGCAAGGAACCGGCGCTGGCCTTCGGCACCTGCCTGCCGTTTGGCTTCAACGCGCGCCAGCACATGGCGTGGAAACTCTACGGCGGCGGCAACGAAGCGATGGCGCCGCTCTACAAGGAATACGGCGTCACGCATTTCCCCTGCGGCAACACCGGCGTGCAGATGGGCGGCTGGTTCCGTAAGGAGATCAAGACGGTCGCCGATCTGAAAGGCCTGAAGATGCGCATTGCCGGGCTCGCCGGTCAGGTGATGTCGAAGATGGGTGTCGTCACGCAACAGATTGCGGGCGGCGATATTTATCCGGCTCTGGAACGCGGCACCATCGATGCGGCCGAATGGGTTGGCCCTTACGACGACGAAAAACTCGGCTTCAACAAGGTCGCCAAGTTTTACTACTACCCGGGCTGGTGGGAAGGCGGCCCCGAGCTGTCCTTGTTCATCAACGAAAAGAAATGGGCTGAATTGCCAAAGGCGTACCAGGCCGCGGTCGAGGCCGCCGCCGCCGACGCCAACATGCACACGCTGGCGCGCTACGACGCGAAGAGTCCGGATGCATTGCGGCGGCTGGTAGCCAGCGGCACCCAATTGCGCCCGTTCCCGCGGCCGGTTATGGAAGCCTGCGAAAAGGCCGCGTTCGAACTGTATGACGAATTGTCTGAAAAGAGCGCGCACTGGAAACGCATTTTCCCCGGCTGGAAAAAATTCCGCGAAGACCAGCAGCTATGGTTCCGCGTCGCCGAATACGGTTTCGACTCGTTCGCGTACACGCCGCGCAAGAAGTAGGTGCCGGCGCAACAATAAAAAAACCCCGCTGCGGCGGGGTTTTTATTTCGCATCGATCGCGTGACTACTTGCTGTTGCGGATCGCTTTTTCAAGATCGGCGGCGGCGTTGTCTTCTTCGGTCCGCGCATTGCCGGCTTTTTCGGCATCGGTCGCGCCCGGTGTATCGACCGGTGGCGCTTCCATCTGGATTTCAATCGACGTCGGCGCTGCGGTCGGGCCCTTGTCGATGAAGCTCGTCACCAGTCCCGGGAAGGCGATGACGATGCTGACGAGGATCAGCTGCAGCACCACCCACGGGATTGCGCCCCAGTAGATGTCGGAACTCTTGACCTCCTTCGGCGCGATACCGCGCAGGTAGAACAGCGCGAAGCCGAACGGCGGGTGCAGGAACGAGGTCTGCATGTTGACGCAGAGCATGACGCCGAACCAGATCAGCGCGGCATCGGGGCCGACCACGGGCGCCAGCACCTTCTGCGCGATCGGCGCGATCATCGGCAGGATGATGAAGGCGATCTCGAAGAAGTCGAGAAAGAACGCCAGGAAGAAGATGAAGAGGTTGACGGCGATGAGAAAGCCCAACTTTCCACCCGGCAGCCCAGCCAGCATGTGCTCGATCCAGCGGCCTCCTTCCACGCCTTGGAACACGAGCGAAAAAACGCGTGAACCGATCAGGATGAACACCACCATGGCGGTGATGCGCATCGTGCTGGTCATGGCGCTCTTGACGAGCGGCCAGGTGAGGCGGCCATGCAGCCCGGCAAGAATGAATGCACCGACTGCGCCCATCGCGCCGGCTTCCGTGGGCGTGGCGATCGCGGTGCTGATTCCGGGCAGGCCTCCCATGCTGCCGAGAACTGCAAAAATCAGGATGGCCGAAGGAATGATGCCGCGCAGGCATTTCTTCCAGAGCGCCCAGCCGTCGAGTGTCCGGGCCTCCTTCGGCACGCCTGGCACATGGTCGGGGCGAACTCGGCTGAGCACGAAGGTGTACAGCGCAAAGATCAGCACCTGAAGGATGGAAGGACCCCAGGCGCCTTTGTACATGTCGCCCACCGAACGGCCGAGCTGGTCGGCGAGCACGACCAGCACCAACGAAGGCGGCACGAGCTGTGTGATCGTTCCCGAGGCCGCCAGTACTCCCGTGGCGTAGCGCATGTTGTAGCCGTAGCGCATCATCACCGGCAGCGAGATCATCGCCATGGCAATGACCTGGCCCGCCACCGTCCCCGTGATGGCGCCGAGGATGAACCCAACGATGATCACCGAGTAGCCGAGTCCGCCGCGCACCGGACCGAACAGCTGGCCCATCGAATCGAGCATGTCTTCCGCCAGGCCACACTTTTCAAGAATCGCACCCATGAAGGTGAAAAACGGAATGGCCAGCAGCAGGTCGTTTGACAAAATACCAAACATGTTGAGTGGCAGATTGGCCATGAAGCTGGCCGGAAACCAGCCCATCTCAATGGCCAGAAAGCCTGAGCCCAAACCCAGAGCCGCCAGCGAGAAGGCCACCGGAAAGCCGATCAGCATGATCAGCACGAGGCCCGCAAACATCATCGGGGCGAAATTTTCCATTTGCATTTTATTGTCCTGACACTACTTGAGGGGGATGGTCTGATGAGGTGGCAGCCGTTTACTGAACGGGCTTCTCATAGTGCGTATCCATCTCGAACTTGCCCGCCAGGTAACTGACGCGCTTGATGATTTCGGACAGGCCCTGTATGAACATCATGCCAAAACCCACAGGCAGCAGCAGCATGGCAGGCCAGCGGATCAGGCCGCCGGCATTGGGTGACATTTCGCCCGATTTGTACATGCTGATGAACAGCGGCCAGCTGAGGTAAGCCAGCAAAGCCATAACGGGCAACAGGAAAAACACCAGACCAAAAATGTCCACATAAACCGGGCCATTGCCTTTGAGCTTGCCGTAAATGATGTCTACCCGAACGTGTTCATTGAGCTTGAGCACCAGCGGTGCGCCCAGCATGACCATGGCGGCAAACAGGTACCACTGAATCTCCAGCCAGCCGTTCGAGCTGATGTCAAAACCGTAGCGCACAAACGCGTTACCAGACGATATCAAGGCCGCTAACAACACAGCCCATGAAGCTGCCTTGCCGATTTGGGCAGCCAGCCAGTCGTACGCCAAAGCAAGTTTGAGTAATGCAGCCAAGGGGAAGATCTCCAAAAATATGCAAAAGGTTCTAAAACCGACAGGGCGACGCGCACAGCTGACCACCAATTACAGATGGTAACTGGGAAGGTGCGGCGGCGACTTAAAGAATGCTGACGGAAAAGACTCGGGAAAACCCTGAACGCACCTGAAAATCTAATAAACGCTGACGCCACTTCCCGTTCGGACTTCACCCACCACGGCAGCATCTGCAAACCCTTGTGTACGGAAGATTTCCAGCACCTGTGCAGCCACATCAGGGCTGCAAGACACCAGCAGGCCACCCGAGGTTTGCGGGTCACTCAGCAGGGCTTTGTCAGCCTCTGCAAACGCATCTGGCAGGCTCACTTCATTGCCATAGCTTTCCCAGTTGCGGCCTGAAGCACCTGTCACGCAGCCCTGCGCTGCCAACTCGCGCACACCAGCGATCAGAGGCATGCGCGACCAGTCCAGACGTATTTGTACTTTGGCACCGCGTGCCAATTCAAGTGTGTGGCCTGCCAGGCCAAAGCCCGTGATGTCGGTCAGCGCATGGACGCCTTCGAGCGCAGCCAGCGCAATGCCGGGTTTGTTCAATTGCGTGGTCACCTCGATCATCTTGGCGTAGCCAGCGGGTGGCAGCATTTCTTTTTTCAGCGCAGCCGACAAAATGCCCACACCCAGCGGCTTGCTCATCACCAGCACATCACCCACTTTGGCGCCTGAATTCTTTTTGACGCGCGACGGATGCACCAGGCCCAGCACCACCAGGCCGTAAATCGGCTCTACTGAGTCAATCGTGTGGCCACCTGCAATTGGTATGCCTGCATCGCGGCACACGTCTTGCCCGCCACGCAAAATCGCACCTATGGTTTCAAGTGGCAGCACATTGATCGGCATGCCGACCAGGCCGAGCGCCATGATGG
>JANXSE010000249.1 GCA_025356695.1 Betaproteobacteria bacterium | reverse complement strand
TCATGCACGCCGACCACCGCCACTTCGGCGATATTCGGATGCCCGCTGACCGCCTCTTCGATTTCGCGCGTGCCCAGACGGTGGCCGGCGACGTTGATCACGTCGTCGGTGCGTCCGAGGATAAAGTAATAACCGTCCTTGTCGCGTATGCCCCAGTCGAATGTCGTGTAAACCAGTTGATCCTTGAAACTGGTGAAATAGGTCTGCACGAAACGTTCGTCCTGCCCCCACACTGTACTCATGCAACCCGGCGGCAGCGGCGGCGTTACCGTCACCACGCCTTTTTCACCGGCACCGACTTCCTGACCAGTGGCTTCATGCAGCAGGCGAACCTCGTAACCATAAGCGGGGAAACTCGGGCTGCCGAATTTCGCCGGCGTGGCCTCGACACCCGGAATGCTCGACAACAGCGCCCAGCCGGTTTCCGTCTGCCAGTAGTGATCAAGCACCGGTACGTTCAGCCCCTCCGCAATCCAGCGCGCCGTCGGCTCGTCGAGCGGCTCGCCGGCAAGAAACAGGTAACGCAGCGAACTGACGTCGTATTTTTTCAGATACGCGGGATCCTGCTTCTTCAACACGCGAATGGCGGTCGGCGACGAGAACATCACGCTGACCTTGTGCTCGGCGACGATGTTCCACCAGACCCCGGGATCCGGACGGATCGGCAGGCCTTCATAGAGTATGGTGGCCATGCCGTGGATCAGTGGGCCGTAGACGATATAGGAATGCCCGACGACCCAGCCGATATCGGAGGTCGTGAACATCGATTCACCCGGCTTGCCGCAATAAATATGCTTCATCGAAGCAGCAAGGGCCACCGCATAGCCACCGGTGTCGCGTTGCACACCCTTGGGCTTGCCCGTCGTACCCGATGTATAAAGAATATAGGACGGCTCGCTCGACTCCAGCCAGGTCACCGGAACCTGCACATTCATTTGCGCATCGCGCAGTGTGGCGTAATCGAGATCGCGGCCGGCGACCATTTTGAGTGCCGGGTCGATGCCGCGATTGAAGAGGACCACATTCGCCGGCGGATGCTGTGAAAGCTTGATCGCTTCATCCACCAGGCCCTTGTAATGCACCGCCTTGCCGGCGCGCATGCCGGCGTCGGCCGTGAACATCAGCTTGGGTTTCGCATCGTCGATGCGCGACGCAAGACTGTGCGCGGCGAAACCGCCGAATACCACCGAGTGGATCGCACCCAGCCGCACGCAGGCGAGCATGGCAAACACCGCCTCCGGAACCATCGGCATATAAATCAGCATGCGGTCGCCACGACCCAGGCCCAGGCTGCGCAATACCGCGGCACACCGGTTGACCTCGGCGTGCAGTTCGCGAAATGTATACGTCTTTTTTTGACCGGTTTCGGTCGAAATGTAGATCAGCGCCGCCTGCTCGCCGCGATCCTGCAGATGCCGGTCAACAGCGTTATGGCAAAGATTGGTGGTGCCGCCGACAAACCATTTCGCAAACGGTGGTTTGCTGTATTCAAGCACCTGCTTGAACGGCGTCTGCCAGTCGATGGCGGTCGCCTGTTCGCGCCAGAAGCCTTCGCGGTCAGTGATCGAGCGCTGGTGAAACTCGCGATACGTTGCCATGCAGACTCCTCCTGAAGGACCGCAACGTGGCCGCTTGGGTACCGGCTCTTATGCTATTTTTACGACGGTTCTGCCGCGTGTTTGCTGTTGGAGCATTCTGTCGAAGGTGGCCGGTAAATCGTCCAGTGTGACGGTACTGGCGATCTGCGTGATTTGCGGCGGTTTCAGATCCGAGGCCAGACGCGACCAGACGGTCTGGCGCAGGGCCATCGGTGTGGCGGCCGAATCAACGCCGATCAGGCGCACGCCGCGCAGGATGAACGGCAATACGGTGGTATGCAACTCGATACCGCCGGCATTGCCGAAGCTGCCGATCACGCCATGCTGCTGCATGCTGCGGATCATGGCCGCCAACTGGTCGCCACCAACCGAATCCAGACCCGCCGCCCACAGCGTTTTTTCGAGCGGTCGTGTGCCCGCCGGCAAGGCTTCGCGGCCGAGCACTTCTGCCGCACCGATGGACTTCAGGTAATCGTGTTCCGCGCTCTTGCCGGTGACTGCGCTCACCTTGTAACCGAGCTTCGCCAGCATGCTGATAGCGAGACTGGCACAACCGCCGGTGGCGCCGTTGACGACGACCTTGCCGCCAGCCGGCGTCATGCCGTTGTGTTCGAGCAGGTGGATGGCCAGCGCAGAGGTGTAACCCGCGGTGCCGATCGCCATCGATTCGAACAAGGTCAGGCCGCGCGGCAGCGGCACCACCCAGTCGGCGCGCACACGCATCATGCCGGCGTAACCGCCGTCGTGTCCGACGCCGAGATCGTAGCTGGTGCAGATCACCTCGTCGCCGGCTTTGAAGCGGGCATCAGTCGATGAGACCACGGTGCCGCAACCATCGATGCCGCCGACGCAGGGAAAGCGCCGGACCACCTTGCCGGCACCGGTGCCGGTCAGCGCGTCCTTGAAGTTGACGCTGGAATAGGCTGTGCGGATAACGACTTCGCCGGCGTCGAGTTCGTCGAGCGACATTTCGACGAGGCGGCCTTTGCCCTTGCCGTTCTCTTCAAAGATCCGATAGGCGCGAAACTTGTCCATGCCCCTCCCAGTTTCTTGATCTAAGGCAAATGCGGTTCGCTCAGATATTGATGCGTTCGCATTTCCGTGAGGCGGCTGACCGTGCGTATGAACTGGTCGCCACCTTCCGCCATAGGATACAGCGCTTCGGGCTCGTCCGCCGCCGACATGATCAATTTGACGCGGCGATCGTAGAACTCGTCGATCAGCCAGGTAAAGCGGCGCACTACATCGGCATTGTTGCGGCCGAAGTACGGGATGCCGGACATGACAATGGTGTGGTAACGCCGCGCCAGTTCGATGTAATCGGCCTTGCCGCGCGGGCCGTCGCACAATTCGGCGAATTCAAACCAGGCCGCACCGCGTCCCAGTTTGCGCGCATGGATGATGCGCCCTTCGATTTCGAGCGCCGTGTCTTCGGCCGCTTCATGGCGCGATATCTTTTCGAAAGCCTTGTCGAGTCGCGCGTCGGCATCCGTCCCGGTGTGATAGACCCCCGCGCTCTCCAGTTCGCGCAGTCGGTAATCCACGCCCTGATCGACGTTGATCACCTCGAGATTTCTTTTGAGCAGCTCGATCGCCGGCATAAACTGGCTGCGCTGCAGTCCATGCGGATAAAGTCCGTCGGGATGCTGGTTGGAGGTGGTAACCAGCACCACGCCGTTTTCAAATATGCCTTCGAGCAGGCGCCGCATCAGCATCGCGTCGGTGATATCAGTGACATGAAATTCGTCGAGGCAAAGCAGGCGTGTGTCGCGCGCGATTTCGCGCGCAATGATGCGTAGTGGGTCCTCTTCGCCCTGGTGCTGGTTCAGCGCGTGATGGATCTCCTGCATGAAGCGATGAAAGTGGATGCGGCGCTTGCGCGCGACCGGTGCGCAGTTGAAAAAACTGTCCATCAGGAAGCTTTTGCCGCGGCCCACACCGCCCCACAGGTACAAGCCGGGAACAGTGCGCCGGCGTGCCAGCAAACGGATCAGCGAGGCTTCCAGCCGTTCAAGCCCGGCGACATCCTCGTAGAGCCGTTGAAAGTGCTGAAGTGCATTGAGTTGCGCGGCGTCCGGCTCGAAGCCGTGAACGCGCGCATGCTGCCGCACCCATTCGACGATATCGGAGCTTTCCTGCGGTAGCGCAAAGTGACCATAGCGGTTTTCACCGCCGACGCCTGAATCTTCGCTCACAACCCCGGCCGCCTAGAGATTCAGGGTGCGCTTGTCGACCGCCAGCGCCGCTTCCTTCATGGATTCGGACAGTGACGGATGGGCGTGGCAGATCAACGCAATGTCTTCCGACGAGGCGCCGAATTCCATCGCCACTACCGCCTCGGCAATCAGCTCGGAGGCCATCGGGCCGATGATATGCACGCCCAGAATGCGGTCGGTTTTGGCATCGGCCAGCATCTTGACCATGCCAGTGGTATCGCCTAACGCGCGCGCGCGGCCGTTGGCCATGAAGGGAAAACTGCCGGAGCGGTATTCGACGCCATCGGCCTTCAACTGCTGCTCGGTCTTACCGACCCAGGCGATTTCCGGCGAGGTATAAATGACCCAGGGCACCGTGTTGAAATCGACGTGGCCATGACGGCCGGCGATGCGTTCAGCCACCGCCACACCCTCTTCTTCCGCCTTGTGCGCCAGCATCGGCCCGCGCACCACGTCACCGACCGCCCAGACATTAGGCAGATTGGTGTGGCAATCATCATCAACCTTGACGAAGCCGCGTTCGTCGAGCACCAGACCTGCGCCGGCCGCATTCAGCCCTTCGGTATTCGGCAGGCGGCCGATCGACACGATCAACCTATCGAAGGTCGCGCTTTGTGCCGCGCCGGCCGCGTCGTTGTATTCAACGGTAACGTTTTTCTTCGTCGTCACCTTGGTAATCTTGACCCCGGTGTGTACCGAGAGGCCCTGCTTGGCAAAAATCTTCACGGCCTCTTTGGCAATCTGTTCGTCTGCTGCGCCGAGAAAGACCGGCAGCGCCTCGAGTATGGTCACTTCGGCGCCAAGGCGGCGCCAGACGCTGCCCATCTCCAGGCCGATCACGCCGGCGCCGATCACGCCGAGTTTCTTCGGTGTTTCCGCGATGGCAAGCGCACCCGCATTGGAAAGAACCAGTTTTTCGTCAAATGGCGCGCCGGGCAAGGCGCGCGGGCTGGAACCGGTGGCAACGATGACGTGCTTGCCTTCGATCGTCTGCGCGCTCTTGCCCGCAACGTCAATGCGCCAGAGATCGCCATTGCGGCTGCCGAAACTGCCGCGCCCGTGAAAAAACTCGATTTTGTTCTTCTTGAACAAAAACAGGATGCCGTCGTTGTTCTGCTGCACGACCTTGTCCTTGCGCACCTGCATTTTGCCGACATTCATGTCGAGGCCCTTGACCTCGATGCCGTGTTCGCCGAACTGGTGAGCGGCGTGCTCGAAGTGTTCGGACGACTGCAGCAAGGCCTTCGACGGAATGCAGCCGACGTTTGTGCAGGTGCCACCGGGCGCGGGTTTGCCCGCCGGCGTGTTCCAATCGTCTATACAGGCTGTTTTGAAGCCCAGTTGGGCAGCGCGAATGGCGGCGATATAGCCGCCGGGGCCGGCGCCAATGACGATGACATCGAATGTGTTTGCCATGTTTAAGACCTCAAAAAGCGAGCCACAGAGGTCAAGGGGCACGCAGAGAAAAACATCGCCTCTCCGTGGCCTTTGTGCGCCCTGTGGCCGTCTTGACTAAATATCCAGCAACATGCGCGCCGGATCCTCCAGCGCTTCCTTCATTGCAACCAGTGCCAGCACAGCCTCGCGACCGTCGATAATGCGATGGTCGTACGACAGTGCCAGATAATTCATCGGCCGGATCACGATCTGGCCGTTTTCGACCACCGCGCGCTCCTTGGTGGCATGCACGCCGAGAATCGCACTTTGCGGTGGATTGATGATGGGCGTCGACAGCATTGAGCCGAACACGCCGCCGTTGGAAATCGAAAATGTGCCGCCGGTCAGATCTTCGATGCCCAGCTTGCCGTCCTGCGCGCGTTTGCCGTATTCAGCAATCTGCTTCTCGATGTCCGCCAGCGACATCTGATCGACGTTGCGCAGAATCGGCACGACAAGACCGCGCGGACTGCCCACTGCGATGCCGATGTCGAAATAGCCGTGATAGATGACGTCATTGCCGTCAACAGAAGCATTCACGACCGGATAACGCTTCAACGCAACCACCGCGGCCTTGACGAAAAAAGACATGAAGCCAAGCTTCACGCCGTGTTCTTTTTCGAATTTATCCTTGTAACGGTTGCGCAGTTCGATGACCGGCTGCATGTTCACTTCGTTGAAGGTGGTGAGGATAGCCGCCGTCTGTTGCGACTGCACCAGTCGTTCGGCGATGCGTGCGCGCAGGCGCGACATCGGCACCCGCTGTTCGGGGCGGTCGCCCAGCGCGCCCATATCAATCGCCGGTGCGGGCGCGCGCGGCGCCGCAGGGGCCGCCGGTTGCGCAGTGCCCTGCATAGCGTCGATGACATCGCCCTTGGTCACACGGCCGCCACGGCCGCTGCCGCTGATGCCGCCGGTATCGATTTTGTTGTCCGCCGCTATTTTTTGCGCCGCCGGCATCACACCGCCGCTTTGTGCTGCTTTCGCGGGCGCCGCGGCGGCCGGTGTTGCCGCGGTTGTCGCCGCAACTACAGCGCCCTTGCCCTCGGTATCGATAGTGGCGATGATTTCTTTGCTGACGACCGTGCCGCCATCGCCTTTGATGACCTTCACCAGCACGCCGGATTCAGGCGCCGGCGTTTCGAGCACGACTTTGTCGGTTTCGATATCGATGAGATTTTCGTCACGATTGACGAACTCGCCGACTTTTTTGTGCCAGGTGACGAGCGTCGCTTCGGCGACGGATTCCGACAGCTGCGGCACTTTGACTTCGACTAACATTTGCTGCCCCCGAAAAGAGTATGTGCCCTAGCGGACGCCGTCGGCCCGTGAGGCGGCCCCCGGCGTCAGCGCCAGGTTGACCAGTTCCTTCTGTTGCTGTTCGTGCAGAGCCTTGTAACCGGCCGCCGGCGTGGCCGAGGAATCGCGGCCCGCATAAGTCAGTTTCTGGTGCGGCAGCAAATGGCGCTGCAGATAATGCTGAATACGGTGCCAAGCACCCTGATTGCGCGGCTCTTCCTGGCACCAGACGATTTCGGTGGCGTTCCGGTATTTTTCGATCTGCGTTTTGAACTCGTCGTGTGCAAACGGATAGAGCTGCGCGATGCGGATCAACGGAATGTCGTCGATGCCGCGTTCGCGGCGGCCGGCGCGCAGGTCGTAGAACACCTTGCCGCTGCAGAAGACGATACGTTTGACTTTAGCGGGATCGATGTTGTCGTCCCACTCCTCGTTGACGGTGATGAATTTGTCGCGCGAAAACTCTTCCAGCGGTGACACCGACTCTTTGTGACGCAATATGCTTTTCGGCGAGAAGATGATCAGCGGTCGGCGGTACGGGCGGATCATCTGGCGGCGCAGCAGGTAATACATCTGCACTGGTGTGGCCGGAATGCAGACCTGCATGTTGTAATCGGCGCACAACTGCATGAAACGTTCGATGCGCGCGGAGGAATGCTCGGGGCCGGCGCCTTCGTAACCGTGCGGCAGCATCATTGTCAGGCCGCACAGGCGGCCCCATTTGACCTCACCCGAGGCGATGAACTGGTCGATGACGACCTGCGCGCCGTTGACGAAGTCGCCGTATTGCGCTTCCCAGATCACCAGTTCGTCGGGACTGGATGTCGCATAACCGTATTCAAAGCCGAGAACCGCTTCTTCCGACAACACCGAATCGATGACAACAAAATCACCCTGCTTGTCGCCGAGATGCTGCAGCGGAACGTGGATGCCCTGGTCCCATTTTTCGCGGTTCTGGTCATGCAGAACGGAGTGGCGATGGAAGAATGTGCCGCGGCCGGCATCCTGGCCGACGAGGCGCACCGAATAACCCTCGTGCAACAGCGATGCATAGGCGAGGTTCTCGGCCATACCCCAGTCGAGCGGCAGTTTGCCCTCGGCCATCAGCTTGCGGTCGGCCATGATCTTGTCGACGCGCGGATGCAGTTTGAAATTCGCCGGCACCTCGGCGATCTTGCGGCCGAGCATCTGCAGATGCTCGAGCGGCAAGCGGGTGTCGTCGTTCTCGTTCCACTTGGTGCCGATATACGGCTTCCAGTCGACCTCGAACGGCGGTTTGTAATTCGAGAGGATGGTCTGGTTGGTGTGATGGCCGCCGTCCAGTGCGGTGCGGAAGTTCTGCACCATGGCGTCGCCGACGTCTGCCGGAATCACGCCTTCAGCGGCGAGTTTGTCGCTGTAGATCTTGCGCGTCGTCGGATGACGGTGGATCGCCTTGTACATCAGCGGCTGCGTCACCATCGGCTCGTCCTGCTCGTTGTGGCCGAGGCGGCGGTAACAGACGAGGTCGATGACGACATCGCGACCGAACTTCATGCGGTAATCAAGGGCAATCTCGGTGACCAGACAGACGGCCTCGGGATCGTCGCCGTTGACATGCAGAATAGGCACCTCGAGCATTTTCGAAATGTCGCTGCTGTACAGGGTTGAACGGGCGTCGCGCGGGTCGGACGTCGTAAAACCGATCTGGTTGTTGATGATGATATGGACAGTGCCGCCGGTGCCGAAGCCGCGCGTCTGCGCCAGGTTCAGCGTCTCCATCACCACGCCCTGCCCCGAATAGGAGGCGTCGCCGTGGATCATGATGGGGAGCACCTGCTTGCCGGCATGATCGTGGCGGCGGTGCTGGCGCGCGCGCACCGAACCCACCACCACCGGATTGACGATTTCAAGGTGCGACGGGTTGAACGCCAGCGACACGTGCATCGGGCCGCCCGGCGTCATCACATTGGATGAAAAGCCATCGTGATATTTGACGTCCCCGGCGAGCACCGAGGTCGCATGCTTGCCTTCGAATTCCGAAAACAGGTCCTTCGGCATCTTGCCGAGCGTGTTGACGAGCACATTCAGGCGCCCGCGGTGCGCCATGCCAATCACGAGTTCCTGCACGCCTGCCGCGCCTGCGCGTTGCAGCAGGTTGTCGAGCATCGGAATGAGGCTGTCGCCGCCTTCCAGCGAAAAACGCGTTTGGCCGACGTAGCGCGTATGCAGGTAACGTTCCAGCGTTTCTGCCGCGGTGATGCGCTCGAGAATGTGCTTCTTGTAATTGGCGTCGTAGCCCGGCGTCGAACGGATGCTTTCCACGCGCTCCTGAAACCAGCGTTTTTGCGGTATATCGCTCATGTACATGAACTCGTAACCGATCGACCTGCAATAGGTGTCCTGCAGGAATTGCAGGAGATCGGCGAGTTTCATTTCGCGCGGCCCGACCAGCGAACCCGTCGAAAACACTGTGTGCCGGTCGGCGTCGGTCAAGCCGTAGAAAGCCGGATCGAGTTCCGGGATATGCGGTTTTTCCTGGCGCCGCAGCGGATCCACCTCGGCATGGCGCGTGCCCTGAAAGCGATAGGCGGCGATCAGTTGCAGAACGGCAAACTGCTTTTCACTAAGCTGCGGGTGTCCGCCGCCTTGGACGGCGGCAGCGGGTGCGCGCGATTTCGCCATCTGCGCGAAACGTTCCTGCACGGCTGCGTGCGAGACATCGCGCGCGCCATCGTCAAGCTTCTGCAGTTCGTCGAAATAGCCGCGCCAGCGCGGTTCTACCGAGGCCGGATCTTCGAGATAACGGTCGTAGAGCGCTTCTATGAACGGCGCGTTGGCGCCAAACAGGTACGAATTGCCGCGTAATTCATCAAACATGTGGCCTTTCGTACCTCTTCGCGTTACTTGCGTTTATCGAGCGCCACGAAATCGCGCTTCGCCGAACCGGTGAACAACTGGCGCGGACGCGCGATTTTCTGCTCGGGGTCGCCGACCATTTCGTTCCACTGCGCGATCCAGCCGACGGTACGCGCGACCGCGAACAACGCGGTAAACATCGAAACCGGGATGCCGATCGCCTTGTAGACAATGCCCGAGTAGAAGTCGACGTTCGGGTAGAGTTTGCGCGAAACAAAGTATTCGTCCTCGAGCGCGATTTTTTCCAGCGCCATCGCCAGTTTGAACAACTTGTCGTCCTTGAGGCCGAGTTCGTCGAGCACTTCGTGGCAGGTCTTCTGGATGATCTTGGCGCGCGGGTCGTAATTCTTGTACACACGGTGACCGAAGCCGTAGAGCATCGCGTGGTTGTCTTTTTCCTTGACGCGTTTGATGTAGGCGCCGATGTGATCGACGTCGCCGATTTCAGCAAGCATTTTCAGCACCGCTTCGTTGGCGCCGCCGTGCGCCGGGCCCCACAGGCTGGCAACACCCGCGGAAATACAGGCAAACGGATTGGCACCCGACGAACCCGCGGTACGCACCGTCGAGGTCGAAGCATTCTGCTCGTGGTCGGCGTGCAGGATGAGGATGCGGTCGAGCGCGCGCGTGATGGTCGGGCTCGATTTCCATTCCTCGCAGGGCGTACCGAACATCATTTGCAGGAAGTTTTCGGTATAGGACAGCTTGTTCTTTGGATACATGAACGGCTGGCCCTGATTGTATTTGTAGACCATCGCTGTAATAGTCGGCAGCTTCGCAATCAGGCGGAACGCGGTGATCTCGCGATGGCGCGGATTGTTGATGTCGAGCGCGTCGTGGTAGAACGCGGCAAGCCCGCCGACCACGCCGCACAGCACCGCCATCGGGTGCGCATCGCGGCGGAAACCCTGGTAGAAACGGGCGAGCTGCTCATGCACCATGGTGTGCCTGCTGACGGTGCTGACGAACTCGTCTTTCTGTGTCGGGTTCGGCAGTTCGCCGTACATGATGAGGTAGGCGACCTCAAGAAAATCGCAATGTTCGGCAAGATCCTCGATCGGATAGCCGCGATACATCAGGATGCCCTTGTCGCCATCAATATAGGTGATAGTCGAGCGGCAGCTCGCGGTCGACATGAAGCCGGGGTCGTAAGTGAACTTGCCGGTCTTGGCGTAGAGCGGGCGGATATCAATGACATCCGGCCCGACCGAGCCGCTGAGCACGGGAAAATCGACCGACGGCGTGCCGTCGCTGAAGGACAATGTTGCGAGCTTTTCTGCCATTTTTATCTCCGCGGAACTAGGTCTTGGAACGTCAGATTATACGTCAATCAAATTTGGCTGAAACGGCATTCATTTGACTGCCGCATGCACGTTTCATGCCGCCTGCAGCATTGATAACACCGGCTGCAGACGGGTTTGGTCCAGAGTATCGCGCCCCAAAATCAAGTCCAGCAGGTGGTTATCGTCCAATTCGAGCAGTTCCTTGAATTGTTCGAGTTGCACCGGGGCGAGAGTCGCAAGATGTTGCCGGTTAAACCTTTCGAGGATGATGTCCAGCTCCAGCAGGCCTCGTCTGCAATGCCAGCGGATTCTGTCCAGATCAGCCATGGTAGTGCGCCGCCCGCACCTATACGGTGCGCTTGACCATCATTTCCTTGATCTTGCCGATGGCGCGCGTCGGGTTGAGGCCCTTCGGGCAAACATCGACGCAGTTCATGATCGAATGGCAGCGGAACAGACGGTACGGATCTTCAAGGTTATCGAGCCGTTCGCTGGTCGCCTCGTCGCGCGTGTCGGCGAGGAAGCGATAGGCCTGCAACAGGCCGGCGGGACCTACAAACTTGTCGGGGTTCCACCAGAACGACGGGCACGACGTTGAGCAGCAGGCACACAGGATGCATTCGTAGAGGCCGTTGAGCTCTTCGCGGTCGGCCGGCGATTGCAGGCGTTCCTTCTCCGGCTCGGGCGTATCGTTTTGCAGGTAGGGTTTGACCGAGTGGTATTGCTTGAAGAACTGCGACATATCGACGATCAGGTCGCGGATCACAGGCAAACCGGGCAACGGGCGGATAACAACAGGCTCTTTCACGTCGGCGAGTTTTGTAATGCAGGCCAGACCGTTGCGACCGTTGATGTTCATGGCATCCGAACCGCAGACGCCTTCACGGCACGAACGGCGCAGTGACAGCGTGTCGTCGTGTTCCTTGATGCGCACCAGCGCGTCGAGCAGCATACGGTCGGTCGGCTCGAGCTGGATGTCGTAGTCCTGCATGCGCGGCGCGGCGTCGGTGTCCGGGTTGTAACGATAGATCGAAAATCTCATGGCGATGTCCTGGAAAGCGGTCTTGTAGTTGACTTGGTGTTGGCTAGTACACGCGGGCTTTGGGCTGGAAGCTTTCAACGGTCAACGGTTTGAGCTTGACCGGTTTGTATTCGAGCCGGTTGCCGTCCTTCGACCAGAAGGTGTGTTTCATCCAGTTGACGTCGTCGCGGTTAGGGAAATCGCTGCGGTCGTGCGAGCCGCGGCTTTCCTGGCGCGCGGCCGCCGAGATCATGCTGGCCACCGCGGTTTCGACGAGATTGTCGAGTTCGAGCGCTTCGATGCGCGCCGTGTTGAACACCTTGCTCTTGTCCTTGATGAAGGTGTGCTTGACGCGTTCGGCAACCGCCAGCATCTTGCGCACGCCTTCGGCGAGGCTGTCCGGGAAACGGAACACGCCGCAATGCAACTGCATGGTGCGGCGCATTTCCGCGCCGACTTCGGCCACACTTTCGCCGGAAGTCGCGCTGTCGAGACGCGCCAGACGCGCGAGCGGACGATCGGTCGCGTCTTTCGGCAGATCTTTTTGTGCCTTTTCACTGCCGATGTCGCGGATCACCTGCTCCGCTGCCGATTTGCCGAACACCAACAGATCGAGCAGCGAGTTGGTGCCAAGGCGGTTGGCACCGTGCACCGACACGCACGAGCATTCGCCCGCCGCGTAGAGGCCACGCACCACTTTTTCGCCGCCGGCGTCCGGCACATAGACCTGACCGTGGATATTGGTCGGAATGCCGCCCATTTGATAATGGCAGGTCGGCACCACCGGGATCGGATCCTTGGTGCAATCGACATTGGCGAATTTCATGGCGATTTCGCGGATGCCGGGCAAACGTTTGTCGATCACTTCGGCGCCGAGGTGGTCGAGTTTCAGCAGGATGTATTCGCCATCCTTGCCGGCACCGCGGCCTTCTTTGATCTCGGTCGCCATCGCACGCGACACAACGTCGCGCGAAGCCAGGTCCTTGACGGTCGGCGCATAACGTTCCATGAAACGTTCGCCGTTTTTATTGAGCAGGAAACCGCCTTCACCACGCACGCCTTCGGTGATCAATACGCCGGCGCCCGCAACGCCGGTCGGGTGAAACTGCCAGAACTCCATGTCTTCAAGCGGAATGCCGGCGCGTGCCGCCATGCCCAGACCGTCGCCGGTGTTGATGAAGGCATTGGTGCTGGCCGAATAAATGCGTCCCGCGCCGCCGGTGGCGAGCAGCGTCGCCTTGGCCTGCAGAATCATCACTTCGCCGGTTTCCATTTCCATGGCCACCACGCCGAGCACGTCGCCCGCGGCGTCACGAATCAGATCAAGCGCCATCCATTCGACGAAGAACTGCGTGTGCGCGCGGACGTTGCGCTGATACAGCGTGTGCAGCATGGCGTGACCGGTGCGGTCGGCCGCGGCACAGGAACGTTTGACCGGGCCTTCGCCGTAATTGCGCGTCTGGCCGCCGAACGGGCGCTGGTAAATTTTGCCGTCGGGTGTGCGGTCGAACGGCATGCCGAAATGTTCGAGTTCGTAGACCGCTTCATTGGCCTTGCGGCACATGAATTCGATCGCGTCCTGGTCGCCCAGATAATCCGAGCCCTTGACGGTATCGAACATATGCCAGTGCCAGTTGTCCTCGCCGTCGTTACCGAGCGAAGCAGCAACACCGCCTTGCGCGGCAACGGTATGCGAGCGTGTCGGAAACACCTTCGACAACACCGCAACTTTGAGATTGGCTTCCGCAAGCTGGAGCGCTGCGCGCAGGCCCGAACCGCCTGCGCCCACGACTACTGCATCAAACTGCCGTTTGCTGATCGACATCTAGATTCCCCACAAAATTCTGACGGACCACGCGGCATAAACCACCAGCGCGGCGACAAACACCGAGTAGAGCGCAAGCCGCAAACCGGCATGCTTGATGTAATCCATCACGATGTCGCGAACGCCTATCCATGCGTGCAGGTAGAGGCTGAACAGGAACAGCAACGTGGCGTATTTCATCCACTGCGGCGTGAAGAGCATGCGCCAGGTCGCGAAATCCAGCGTCGGGCCGCTCAGGACCTGAACAAAAAATACCGCGACGTAAACGATCATAAAGACCGCAGTGATGCGCTGGAGCATCCAGTCGCGCAGGCCGTAATGCGCGCCGACAACGATTCGATTTACCATATCTTCCACCCCATCAGCAGTGTCAGCACAATGCCGCCGGCAAATACCCAGTAGCTGCTGGCGCGGGCCGGCTCAAGATCAACACCAATATCCAGATCCAGTGCGAGGTAGCGAATACCTGCGCACAAATGATGGAAAAAACCCCAGAACAGACCCAGCACGATCAGCTTGACCAGCCAGTTCGAGAAAAACACACGCAGATCGTTGAAGGCGCCGAATGAAACCAGGCTTTGCTGCAAACCGTATAACAACACCGGCAATGCGAAAAACAACACTGCACCGCTGACGCGGTGCATGATCGAGATGATCCCCGGCATCGGCAGTTTTATTTGAAACAGATTGAGATATTTTGGTCTGGTAGACATGTCGCTTCCGATTGTGATCGTCATTCCGTAGGCCGCACGACGCCGCTGCGGCAATCTGGCACGCAAACCATGTGGTTAACGCGGGTTGCCGGCCGATTTTAGCAGCAAATTCGCGTCAAATGCTGCGTTGCATGAGAACCGCGACGATACCTTGGGCATGACGTACATCAAGCACCGGCGCAACTCTTTGGTGGAAAATTCTGGCCGGACATTGTGTGCCGGTCGTGCGGCAAAGAACACGTCCGGCGCTTTGACACTGCCCGACCCGATTCGCTATTATCGGCAGGTCAGGTCAATTGCTTGCGCGCCCGGTTTGGTCGTTCCTTTCCGCGCAACGCCCGTCCAAGCACCACAGAGTTCGTTCCTATTAACTGTTTGTTTTCTAATTGTTCCCGGGAGTCCCAGAAATGAAACGTCCTGTTCGCGTGGCCGTCACCGGCGCGGCCGGCCAGATCGGCTACAGCCTGCTATTCCGCATTGCATCCGGCGAAATGCTCGGCAAAGACCAACCCGTTATTCTGCAACTGCTGGAGATCCCGGACGAGAAGGCGCAGAAGGCGCTGAGCGGCGTCATGATGGAACTTGATGACTGCGCGTTTCCGCTGCTCGCCGGCATGGTGCCCACCGGCGATCCGATGGTCGCCTTTAAGGATGCCGAATACGCCCTGCTCGTCGGCGCGCGTCCGCGCGGCCCCGGCATGGAACGCAAGGACCTGCTCGAAGCCAATGGCAAAATCTTCGGGCCGCAAGGCAAGGCGCTCTCCGAAGTTGCCAGCCGCGACGTCAAGGTGCTGGTGGTCGGCAATCCGGCCAACACCAATTGCCTGATCGCCATGAAGAACGCGCCGAAGCTGAAACCGACGCAGTTCACCGCCATGATGCGCCTGGATCACAATCGCGCGCAGACGCAGATTGCACAGAAAATCGGCAAACCGGTTGCCAGCATCAAGAAGCTGACAGTCTGGGGCAACCACTCCGCGACCCAGTATCCGGATATTTTCCAGGTCGAAGCCGATGGCAAAAAAGTCTGGTCGTCGATCAATGACCAGGAATGGCTGGAAAAAACCTTTATTCCCGTCGTGCAGAAACGTGGCGCCGCCATTATCGACGCGCGCGGCCTTTCGTCGGCTGCCAGCGCCGCCAATGCGGCCATCGAACACATGCGCACCTGGACCTTCGGCACCACCGAGGGCGACTGGGTCACGATGGGCGTGCCGGCCGATGGCAGCTATGGCATTCCCGAAGGCACGATGTTCGGTTATCCGTGCACCTGCAAAGACGGCAAATACACCGTCGTACAGGGCATCGAACTGAGCGAATTCAGCAAAGGACGCATCCAGGCCACGCTGAAAGAACTGCAGGAAGAGCGCGACAGCATCAAGCATCTGCTGGGCTGAAATAGCGCAGTACCGTATCGGGGGCGGATGACCGGAAGCGGCTCCGCCCTTTTTTCATTTCTCGACTCGATGGGGGCAGGCATATGAGTGGAAACGAAACAGCAGCCGGCTTCAAACCGAAAAAATCCGTTGCGCTCTCCGGCGTGCCGGCCGGCAACACCGCGCTGTGCAGCGTCGGTCGCACCGGCAACGATTTGAACTATCGCGGCTACGACATTCTTGAAATCGCCGATCGCTGCGAATTCGAGGAAATCGCCCACCTCCTCGTGCACGGCAAACTGCCCAACGCCGCGCAGCTCGCCAATTACAAACTCAAGCTCAAGTCGCTGCGCGGCCTGCCGCAGGCGGTCAAGGGCGCGCTCGAATGCGTTCCCGCAGCCGCTCACCCGATGGACGTCATGCGCACCGGTTGTTCGGTGCTCGGCACCGCACTGCCGGAGAAAGACGATCACAATCAGCCCGGCGCACGCGACATCGCCGACCGCCTGATGGCCTCGTTCGGTTCGATGCTGTTGTACTGGTATCACTACAGCCAGAACGGGCGCCGCATCGATGTCGAAACCGATGACGAGTCAATCGGCGGGCATTTCCTGCACTTGCTGCACGGTAAAACACCGCCGGATTCCTGGGTGCGCGCGATGCACACCTCGCTCAATCTCTACGCCGAGCATGAATTCAACGCCTCGACTTTCGCCTGCCGCGTTGTCACGGGTACCGGTTCCGACATCTATTCGGCAATTACCGGTGGCATCGGCGCACTGCGCGGCCCGAAGCACGGTGGCGCCAATGAAGTCGCCTTCGAAGTCATGAACCGCTACAACGGCCCCGATGACGCCGAACGCGACATCGTCGCGCGCATTGCCAACAAGGAAACCGTAATCGGCTTCGGCCATCCGGTTTATACGATCGCCGATCCTCGCAACAAGATCATCAAGGAGGTTGCGCGCAGCTTGTCGCGGGAATCGAACGACATGGCGATGTTCGAAATTGCCGACCGCATCGAGACGGTGATGATGCGCGAGAAGAAGATGTTTGCGAACCTCGACTGGTTCTCGGCAGTATCGTATTTCAAGATGGGTGTGCCGACCGCGATGTTTACGCCGCTGTTCGTCATCTCGCGCACCAGCGGCTGGTCGGCGCACGTGATCGAGCAGCGCATCGACGGCAAGATCATCCGCCCGACGGCCAATTACACGGGCCCCGAGGGGCGCGCTTTTATGCCGATCGAGCAGCGCAAGTAGTCGGCACAACCTTCAACGTCTTTGACCGCACATCACGGGAGCGCGCATGGGCTTTGCCATCATCAAGACCCTGATTTCCGCAGCCATCATCGCGATGGTTTCGGAAATCGCCAAGCGCAGCCCCGCGTTCGCCGCGCTGATTGCTTCGCTGCCGCTGATATCGGTTCTCGGCATGTTGTGGATTTACCAGGAGACCAGTGACGTCCAGCGCATCGCATCGCACGCCGAGGCGACGTTCTGGCTGGTGCTGCCCTCACTGCCGATGTTTCTTCTGCTGCCGGTGATGCTCAGGCACGGGTTTGGTTTTTATCTCGCACTCGCACTGAATGTGGCGCTGACTGCCCTGCTTTATATCGGCATGGTAAAAATCGGTGCCGCCTTCGGACTGAAGTTTTAATCATTGATCACACGACCCACGGGAAATCATGTCCTCAGCCATTTCGAACAACCGCCCCAAGCCCGATCAAGTCATCACTGACATCGCCGACTACGCGCTCAAATATGCGGTCAAAAGCGCCGAGGCCTACACCACGGCGCGCCTGTGCCTGATGGACACGCTGGGCTGCGGTTTCGAGGCCCTGTCCTACCCGGCCTGCACGAAATTGATGGGGCCGGTCGTGCCGGGCACCATCGTCCCGAACGGCGCCAAGGTGCCGGGCACCTCGTTTGTACTGGATCCGGTGACCGCGGCGTTCAACATCGGCTGCATGATCCGCTGGCTCGATTTCAACGATACCTGGCTCGCCGCGGAATGGGGCCATCCCTCCGACAATCTGGGCGGTATCCTTGCCACCGCTGACTGGATTTCGCGCAACAACGTTGCCTCCGGCAAAAAACCTCTGCTGATGCGCGATGTTTTAACCGGCATGATCAAAGCACATGAGATCCAGGGCATCATCGCGCTGGAAAACAGTTTCAACCGTGTCGGCCTCGATCACGTTTTGCTGGTCAAGGTCGCCAGCACGGCGGTGGTCACCGCCATGCTCGGTGGCAGCCGCGACGAAGTCGTCAACGCCGTGTCGAACGCGTGGATCGACGGACAGTCACTGCGTACCTATCGCCATGCACCCAACACGGGTTCTCGCAAATCGTGGGCGGCCGGCGACGCCACCAGCCGTGCCGTGCGCCTCGCGCTGATGGCCTTGAAGGGCGAAATGGGCTACCCCTCGGCGCTGACGGCCAAAACCTGGGGTTTCTACGACGTATTGTTCAAGGGCAAGCCATTCAAGTTCGGCCGCAAATACGGCTCCTATGTCATGGAAAATGTGCTGTTCAAGATCTCCTTCCCTGCTGAATTCCATGCGCAAACCGCGGTAGAATGTGCAGTTATTTTGCACGATCAGGTCCGGAACCGCATCGACCAGATCAAGAAAATTGTCATCACCACACATGAATCCGCCATTCGCATCATCGACAAGCAAGGGCCGCTCGCCAACCCCGCCGACCGCGACCATTGCATCCAGTACATGACCGCCATCGGCCTGCTCAAAGGTAATCTGACCGCGGCTGACTACGAAGACAGTGTCGCCGGGGACCCGCGCGTCGACGCGTTGCGCGACAAAATGGTCTGCGTCGAGAACAAACAATGGAGCGCGGATTATCTCGATCCGGCCAAGCGTTCGATCGCCAACGCGGTGCAGGTGTTTTTCAAGGACGGCAGCAAGACGCCGAATGTCGCCGTCGAATACCCGATCGGCCATCGCCGTCGCCGTAAAGACGGCGTGCCGCTGCTCGAAGCCAAATTCAAAACCAACCTGGCACGCCGCTTCGCCGCAAAACAGCAGCAAGCCATTCTCGATCTGTGCAAAGACCAGCGCCGGCTGGAGAACACACCGGTCAATGCCTTTGTCGATCTGTTTGTGATCTGATTATTTCCGGAATCCCGATGAGCCTACGCCTAAACTTCCTCGCCATTGCCCTGCTGCATGCCGGCAGCGCCGCGGCGCTCAATCCGGGCCTCTACGAATACAGCATGAAAATGAACATGCCCGGCGCGCCCACCAAAATCCCGCCGACCACCCTTCAGCGCTGCCTCACCGCCAAGGATGTCGAGGGCATGAAGGCGGTTGAAATGCCGACCATGCCCAACAGCGACTGCAAGGTGCTTAACCAGAACATCAACGGCGCGCAGTTTTCATACCGTGTTTCCTGCACCAAACCGCAGAAGCTCGAAGGTGATGTCAAAGGCACGGTCAGCGCGGCCAGCCTGAACATGGACATGACCATGCAGATTCCCGACGCGCCGGGGCCGATGACGCAGAACATCAGCGCCAGACGTCTGGGCGACTGTAAATAAACCGCTTTCGTTACGTTTTCATCAGGAGCGCTTATGCCGCACAATCTTTTTAACTCGCTTAGCGAATTCAAACCCGCCGCCGGCAAGAGCGGCAAATATTATTCGCTGGCGGCACTCGAAAAAGCCGGCCTCGGCAAAATATCGCGCCTCCCCGTCAGCATCCGTATCGTGCTCGAATCGCTGGTGCGTTTCTGTGACGGTAAACGCGTGACTGAAGAACACGTGCGCAACCTCGCGGCGTGGCAACCCAACGGCAAGCGCACTGCGGAGATACCCTTCATCGTCGTGCGCATCGTGCTGCAGGACCTGATCGGTTTCGGCGCCTTAAACGACCTCTCCGCGATGCGCGCCGCCGCCGAACGTCAGGGTCTGGCCGCCAGCAAGATCGAACCGCTGGTACCGGTTGACGTTGTTGTCGATCACTCGGTCGAAATCGACGTTTACAACACGCCGGACGCCGTGCAGCGCAATCAGGAAATCGAATTCAAGCGCAATGCCGAGCGTTATCGCTTCGTTAAATGGGCACAGGGCGCATTCGAGACCGTCCGCGTAGTGCCGCCTGGCAACGGCATCATCCACCAGATCAACATGGAATACCTGTCGCGCGGCGTCTGGGAGAAAGACGGCGTCTGGTTCCCCGACACCGTGTTCGGCACTGACTCGCATACGACGATGGTAAACGGCATCGGCATCGTCGCCTGGGGTGTCGGTGGCATTGAAGCGGAAGCCGGCATGCTCGGCCAGCCCAATGCCTTCCTCACGCCGGATGTGGTCGGTTGCCACCTGACCGGCAAGCTGCGCGAAGGTGTGACCGCCACCGACCTGGCACTCACCGTCACCGAACTTATGCGCAAAACCAAAGTCGTCGGCAAGTTCGTCGAGTTCTACGGCGAAGGCGCTGCTGCGCTGACCGCCGCCGACCGCTGCACGGTCGCCAACATGGCGCCGGAATACGGTGCGACCATGGGCTACTTTCCGGTCGATGCGAAGACTGTCGATTACTTCCGCACTACCGGCCGCGAGCCGGCACAGGTCGAAGCGATCGAAGCGTATTACAAGGTGCAAGGTCTGTTCGGCATGCCGAAGCCGGGTGACATCGATTACTCGCAGAACGTCGAACTCGATCTCGCCAGCATCGTGCCCAGCCTGTCGGGGCCGAAGCGCCCGCAGGACCGCGTCAACCTGCCCGACCTTGGCCGCGGCTTTGACGCGTTGTTTTCAGCACCGACTGACAAAAACGGCTATGCGCGCGCCGCCGCCGACCTCAACCGCCGCGAGCCCAGCGGCCATGCGGAATTCGACGTCGGCCATGGCGACGTGCTGATCTCGTCGATTACCTCGTGCACCAACACCTCCAACCCGGCGTTGTTGATTGCCGCGGGCCTGCTGGCGAAACGCGCAGTTGAACGCGGCCTCACGGTCAACAAGCGCGTCAAGACCTCGCTCGCGCCCGGCTCCAAAGTTGTCACCGATTACCTGCGCGACGCGGGCCTGCTGCCTTATCTCGAAAAACTCGGTTACGGTGTTGTCGCCTACGGCTGCACGACCTGCTTGGGCGCGGCCGGCCCGCTCGATGCAAAAATCGAGGAAACCGTGGTATCGAAAGACCTCGTCACCTGCGCCGTGCTCTCGGGCAACCGCAATTTCGAAGCGCGCGTGCATGCCAACCTGCGCGCGAATTACCTCGCCAGCCCGGCGCTGGTTGTCGCCTACGGCATTGCAGGCACCGTGCGCACCGATCTGACCAAAGATCCGCTCGGCACTGGCAGCGATGGCAAACCCGTCTATCTGAAAGATGTGTGGCCGACCGATGCTGAAGTCGCGGCGCTGTTGAAGTTCGCGGCGAATGCCGACCACTTCCGCAAAGAGTATGGCGACCTGTCAGGCAACAAGAAACTGTGGGAAGCCATTCCCACCATCAAGGGCGCCGTGTATCAATGGGATGCGAAATCGACCTTCATCAAGGAGCCGCCGTTCTTCCAGGGCGTGACACGCCAGTTCGACACCATCACCGACGTCAAGGGGGCGCGCGCGCTGGCGATCCTCGGCGACTCGATTACCACCGACCACATCAGCCCATCGACCAAGATCAAGCCGGGGACTCCGGCCGGCAAGTGGCTCGAGCCCTACGGCACCCCGCCGTCGGAGTGGGGCCACTTCGGCGTGCGCCGTTGTAACCACGAACTGATGGTGCGCGGCACCTTCGCCAACGTGCGTCTGCGCAATGCAGTCGCCCCGGGCACCGAGGGCCCGATCACCAAACACATGCCCGACGGCGCACAGATGACGATTTTCGAGGCTTCCGAGCTTTATCAGAAGGCCGGAATCCCGTGCGTCATTTTCGGCGGCGACGATTACGGCATGGGCTCGTCACGCGATTGGGCGGCCAAGGGCGTGCAACTGCTGGGCGTCAAGGCCGTCATCGTGAAGAGCTTTGAACGTATTCACCGCGCCAATCTGGTCGGCATGGGCGTGCTGCCGCTGCAGTTCAAGTCCGGCGACAGCGCGCAGTCGCTGAAAATCGACGGCACCGAAACGTTTGCCATTGAGGGCATCAACGGTGGCAACGTGAAGCCTTTGCAGGACGTCACCCTGGTCATTACCCGCGCCGACGGCAGCACGCAGAAAGTGCCGCTCACGCTGCGCATCGACACCGGCATCGAGGTGGATTACTACAAGCATGGCGGCATCCTGCCCTTCGTGCTGCGCCAGATCCTCGCCGAAGCTGCCTGATCCGGCATAATTCGCCACCATCACTGTATCAACACTGTAAATACAAACGGAGAACCGCAATGCCGCACAATCTTTTCAACTCGCTGCAGGAATTCAAGCTCAAGTCGGGCAAGACCGGCAAATATTATTCGCTCGCCGCGCTCGAAAAAGCCGGCCTCGGCAAGGTCTCGCGCCTGCCGGTGAGCCTGCGCGTAGTGCTCGAATCGGTTCTTCGCAATTGCGACGGAAAACGGGTCACTGAAGATGCCGTGAAAGCGCTGGCGGCGTGGAAACCGAATGGCGCGCGCACGCAGGAACTGCCCTTCGTGCTCGCCCGCATCATGCTGCAAGACATGGCAGGTTTCCCCGCGCTCAATGACTTTGCCGCGATGCGCGCCGAAGCGCAGCGCCAGAAATTCGACCCGACCAAGATCGAGCCGCTAGTGCCGGTCGATCTCGTCGTCGACCACTCGGTCGTCGTCGACGTCAGCGACTCCGCCAACGCGCTGCGCAAGAACATGGAAATCGAATTCGAGCGCAACGGCGAGCGTTACACCTTCCTGAAATGGGCGAAGGCCGCCTTCTCCGGTATCCGTGTCGTGCCGCCGGGCAACGGCATCTGCCACCAGGTCAATCTCGAATACCTGTCGCGCGGCGTCTGGGAAAAAGATGGCATTTATTATCCGGACTCCACCGTCGGCACCGACTCGCATACCACCATGGTCAACGCCATCGGCGTGCTGGCCTGGGGTGTCGGCGGCATCGAAGCCGAAGCCGGCATGCTCGGCCAGCCTTACTACTTCCTCGAACCCGATTGCGTCGGCGTGCACATGAGCGGCAAGCTGAACCCCGGCGTCACCGCCACCGACCTCGTGCTGACTGTCACCGAACTCTTGCGCAAAACCAACGTCGTCAACAAATTCGTTGAGTACTTCGGCGAAGGCGCCGCCTCGCTGACGCCGACCGACCGCGCCACCGTCGCCAACATGGCGCCCGATTACGGCGCGACCTGCGGCTTTTTCGCGATCGACGACAAGACGCTCGATTACTACCGCATGTCAGGCCGCGAAGAGCATGTCGACGCCATCGAGTCCTACCTCAAAGCGCAGGGTATGTACGGCATTCCGAAAAAAGGCGAAATCGACTACTCGCAGGTCGTCGAACTTGACCTCTCGACCGTGCGCCCCAGCGTCTCCGGCCCGAAACAGCCCGAAGAGCGCATCAACCTCGAAGGCATTGGCGCGCGTTTTACCGAACTGTTCTCGAAGCCGGTTGCGGACAGCGGCTACAACAAGCCGGCCGCTGAATTGTCGAAGCGCTTCCCGGTTGCCAACGCGAAGATCGGCGACGTCGGCCACGGCGATATCGGCATTGCCGCCATCACCTCATGCACCAACACCTCGAACCCGTGGGTGCTGCTGGCCGCGGGTCTGCTTGCCAAAAAGGCGGTCGAGCGCGGCATGAAGCCGCATCCGCGCGTCAAGACTTCACTCGCCCCCGGCTCCAAGGTCGTCACTGCCTACCTCAAGGATTCGGGCCTGCTGCCCTACCTCGAGCAACTCGGTTTCTATGTCGTCGCCTACGGCTGCACCACCTGCATGGGCCTCGCCGGTCCGCTCGACAAGGATCTTGAAGACTCCATCGTCAAGAACGACGTCATCTCCGCCGC
>JANXSE010000233.1 GCA_025356695.1 Betaproteobacteria bacterium | reverse complement strand
AAAAAAGCCGGCTTCAAGGCGCCCATTCTGCACGGCCGCTGCACTTTTGGCGTCGCCGGGCATGCACTGGTAAAAACCATGTGCGGTTACGATCCGGCACGCATCAAAAGCATGCAGGGTCGTTTCTCCTCGCCGGTCTATCCGGGCGAAACCATCCGCACCGAACTGTGGCGCGATGGCAACATCGTGTCGTTCCGTTCGACAGTGCCGGCGCGCGGCGTCACCGTGTTGAACAACGGTCGCGCGGAAATCGCCTGAGCGTCACACCGCATCATGTCTGACGGCATTTCGCTCGCCGGCAAAACCGTCGTCGTCACCGGCGCCGGCCGCGGCATCGGCCGCGCCATCGCCATGCTGATGGCGAAACACGGTGCACAGGTCATCGTCAACGACATCGGCGCCTCACTTGAAGGCAAAGGCAGCGATGCCACGCCGGCGCAACAGGTCGCCAACGAGATCAACGCCGCCGGTGGTGCAGCAGTTGCCAACAGCGACAGCGTCGCCGGCTTCGCCAGCGCCAATCAAATCATCCAGTGCGCGCTCGACCATTTCGGCCGCATCGACTGCGCGGTCAACAACGCCGGCATTCTGCGCGATGCGATCTTTCACAAGATGACAGAAGACGACTGGGACGCCGTCATCAACGTCATGCTGAAAGGTGCGTTCAACATGTCACGCCATGCCGCCGGGCATTTCCGCAAACAGAACAGCGGCGCCTTCGTGCACATGACTTCGACCGCCGGCCTGATCGGCGGCATGGGCCAGGCCAATTACAGCGCAGCCAAACTCGGCATCGTCGCCCTGTCGAAAGCCATCGCCATCGACATGGCGCACTTCAACGTGCGCTCGAACTGTGTCGCACCGGTGGCGTGGACGCGCATGACCGGCTCCATCCCGCCGAAGGACCCGGCGGCGGCAAAACGCACCGAACGCTACAAACAGATCACCGCCGAACACAACGCGCCGCTGGTGGTGTTTCTCGCCAGCGACGCGGCGGCCGGCGTCAACGGTCAGATTTTTTCCATGCGCAAGAATGAAATCTTCCTGATGGGCCAGTCGCGGCCGCTGCAGCGCGTGCATCGCGCCGAAGGCTGGACACCTGAAGACTGCGCCGCGCACATGGTGCCGGCCTTCAAGGACGCCTTTTATCCGGCGACCGAACGCACCAACGACGTATTCAGTTCCGATCCGACCTGAGTCCAGACCACCGAAGGAATTTTGTAGGGTGCGCACCGCGCACGCGGTCCGGCGGTTGAAGGTGCGCAGTGCGCACCCTGCGCGCTACCGAAGCAATCAGTTCAGATCCGCCTAGAGACGCGATTTTCGACCGGCGAGTCTCTCCAGCATCGCCAGTTCCTGATTGTTATGGTTCAACATGGACGCAGCGACGATTGATCCCCCCGCATCCGCTTTGGCGTGAATGTAGTGCGCCGTGTGATTCGTCGCAATGACATCTTTTTTTGTGCCATCCGCCGCAGACAAGCCGACGTTACCGTAACAGGTGCAGAAATAGGTGCGCGCCGGCGTGGCCTCCACATAAATGCCGGTGCCGCGGATCGCCCCTGTCACCAGCCCCGTCATCACCGAACGCATGCCGGGCCCGAAAACGGCAAGCACCGCGCCGGTGACCACGCGCAGTGCCGACAACAGCGCCCTGCTGCCCGATGAAGCCTCCAGCATCACTGTTGACATTTCGCGCACGAGAAACGCGTCGTTGCCGATGCGAAACACCAGACTGGCGCCCGCCGCGGTCTCGATGCGGTCGCCGATGCGGATCACGGTATCGCGCGTCGCACGCATGCCGTTGACCAGCACCTCGCCCATGGTCTCGCCTATGGATGCCGCCATGACCGGCACGGAAAACGTCAGCACCGCGCCGACCGCGACTGACTGCCCGAGAAAACGACGCCGCGAAAAGTGACGGCCGGTGAACCCTTTAGCCTGCATACCGCGTACCTCCGGTAAATTATCTGCGTTAATCCGCGTTGGTCGGCACCGCACGCCCGGCCTTACAGCGCGGCTGTGTCGCATGCAGCTATAATCGAGGCAACGCAACCCCTCCCGCAATCCCGCCGCCTTCACGGAACCGACCGCATGACCATCACTATCACAAAACAGGACGGCATCGCTACCGTCAAACTCGACCGCGCCGACAAGCTCAATGCACTGACCGGTGAAATGTACGAAGGTCTCGCCGACGCCTTCGCCGCGCTGACTTTCGACGACGAAGTGCGCGCCGTCATCCTCACGGGCGCCGGACGTGCCTTCTGCGCCGGCAGCGATGTCGGCAAGATGGACAGTTACGACGTCATCGCCGGACGCAAGCGCACCTCGACCCACCAGCGCATGATCAAGAATCTGCACAACTGCGAGAAGCCGGTGATCGCCGCCATCCGCGGTCCGGTCGCCGGCATCGGCGCCAGCATCGCGCTGGCCTGCGATCTGATCGTCGCCTCGGACACCGCCTACCTGCTGATGGCGTTCAAGAACGTCGGTATTCCGCCGGACGGCGGCGCGGTTTATTTTCTCGCGCAGCACGTCGGCATCGCCAAAGCGAAAGAACTTGTTTACACCGCACGCCGCCTGCCGGCGGCCGAAGCGAAAGACCTCGGCATCATCATGAAAGTCGTTGCAGATGCAGAACTCGAAGCAGAAACATTAAAGCTCGCACAGGAAATCGCGGGTTCGGCCACCTACGCACTGCGCATGGCCAAACGCATGTTCCAGTCGATCTACACGCCGACGCTGGAACAACTGCTCGAAATCGAAAACCTCGCCGTCTGCACCGCGCGCCTGACGCACGACCACAAGGAAGGCATCGCTGCCTTCAAGGAAAAGCGCCCGCCGAAGTTCGAAGGCCGCTGAAACACCGCTTAATCACAACACCGCAACGACGCCGCGCCGGCAACAGGCGCGCAAGGAACACCGTGCCCCTACTTGAACGCAAAGGAAAACCGGCGCTGCACTATCGCGTCGATGATTTCACCGATCCGTGGAAAAACGCGCCGACCATTTTTCTGCAGCATGGTTTCGGCCGCTCGTCGCAATTCTGGTACGGCTGGGTGCCCTACCTCTCGCGCTTCTACAGGATCGTGCGCCCCGATCTGCGCGGACTGGGACTATCGCCGGTTGATTTCAACCCGGCCACCGACATCACCGTCGAAAACTACATCGAAGACATGACTGCACTGCTTGATGCGCTCGGTCTCGAGTCGGTGCATTACTGCGGCGAATCCTTCGGCGGCATCCTCGGCATGGTGCTCGCCGCCACGCAGCCATCGCGCGTGCGCACGCTCTCGCTCGTTTCCGCGCCGGTGAGTCTCAATCAAAAACACCAGGAGACTTTTGCCGTCGGCTTCAAGTCGCGCGAAGACGCGCTGCGCTCGATCGGTGCGGCAAAGTGGGCGGCATTGACCAACGGCACGACGCGTTTTCCGCCGGGCACCGATCCGGGCCTGCTCGACTGGTATGCCAGTGAAATGGGCAAATCGGATGTCGAAGTGATGTGCGGGCTTTATGGTCTGTTGCGCCACGCCAGCGCGGCATCGTTTCTGACGAAAATCAAGGCGCCGGTGCTGGGCCTCTACCCGACCGGCGGTCCGATCACCAGCCGCGAGCAGGAGGAACAACTCGCTGCCGGCATTCCGCACATGAAGTTCGTGCATGTGCCGACTGCCTTCCATTCGGTGCTGACCCTGCTGCCGGCAACCTGCACCGATCATGTGCTGCATTTCGCCGCCGCGCACGACGGCATTACCTGTCGTGAACAATAATCGCCCATTCATTGTCTACCTTGTCTTAACCCAAACGGACACGCCATCATGACTCTGACCAGATCCGCATTGACGACCCTTGTGCTGCTCGCCGCGACCACCGCGCAGGCCGCCACCAGCGCCGAGCGCGCCATCGAACAGTACCCCGCGAAACCGGTCCGCTTCATCGTACCCTTCCCGCCGGGCGCGCTCAACGATTACCTCGGCCGCATGCTGGCAGCCAAGTTCACCGAGAACTGGGGCAAGCAGATGGTGGTCGACAACCGCGCCGGCGGCAGCACCATCATCGGCACCGAGATGGCGGCGAAATCGCCGCCTGACGGCTACACGCTGCTGCTGTGCTCGGTGGCGCTGGCCGTCAACCAGACACTGTTTCCGAAGCTGCCTTACAACACCAACAAGGACCTCAGCTTCGTCTCCATGGTCGCGGCCACGCCGTACCTGGTGGTGGTGCAGCCGTCGCTGCCGGTGAAAACACTGCAGGATCTCGTCGCGCTGGCTAAAGCGAAACCGGGCGCGCTCAACTACGGATCGACCGGCAACGGCGGCACCTCCAACCTGATGGGTGAAATGCTCAAGACGATGGCGAAAATCGACATCGTGCATATTCCGTACAAAGGCCTGGCGCCGGCGCTGACCGACTTGATGGGCGGACAGATCAACATGGCCTTCGGCGGTTACTCCACAGTCGGCGAACTGTGGAAGTCCGGCCGTCTGCGCGCCATCGCAGTGACCAGCGCGAAACGCTCGCCTTACACGCCCGATCTGCCGACCATTGCCGAATCGGGTTACCCCGGTTACGAAGCCACACCATGGTGGGGCCTGGCGGTGCCGGCCGGCACGCCGAAGCCGATCATCGCAAAGCTCAATGCCGAAGTGCACCGCATCATGAAATCGCCCGACGTCACCGAGCAGATGAAGTCGCGCGCGATCGAGGTCTGGATCAGCACGCCGGAGGAACTCGCCGCTTACTATCAGAAAGAGGTGGTGCGCTGGGCCAATGTCGTGAAGACATCCAACATCAAGTCGGAGTGAGCGTCTGATGTCGATGCAGGCACGCCGTTCGCCGCCATGGCCGCGACAAACACTCGAACAGGCATTGGAACACGCGGCCGACCGCTGGCCTGATGCCGATGCACTGGTCATCGCCGGGCGCCGCCTCACCTATCGGGAGCTGCACCACGCCGCGCACGCCGTCGCGCGGACGTTACGCGCCTCGGGCATCGGGCACGGCGACCACGTCGCGGTCTGCATGGGCAACGCCGTTGAGTGGGTGCAGTTCTTCTACGGCGCGGCCATCGTCGGCGCGGTAACGGTGCCGGTCAACACGCGCTTCAAGGCGGATGAACTCGCCTACTGCCTGAAACAGGCCGACGTCAAACTGCTGCTCACCGTCGACCGCTTTCTGAAAATCGATTTTATCGCGATGCTGCGGCAGATTTGTCCGGCACTCGAATACAGGCTGCCTGACGTGGCACTGCCGCAGCTGCGCGAGGTCGTCGTGCTCGGCGACGACGTGCCGGCCGGCGCGATCGGGTTCGGCAAATGGCTGGCGCGCGGCGCCTATGCGCCGGCGGTCAACGCCAAGCCGGTAGAACCGGATGACGTGCTGCTCATGCAATTCACTTCCGGCACGACTTCGTATCCGAAGGGCGTGATGCTGACGCACGACAACATGCTGCGCAATGCGGCCTGCGTGGCACCGCGCTTCGACTGCCGTGCCGGCGACCGCTATTACAGCGCGCGGCCGTTTTATCACGTCGCCGGCACCACGCTGTCGATGCTGGCCACACTGACCAGCGGCGCGATGTTGCTGTCAACGCCGAGTTTCGAACCCGGTGCGGCACTGCGTCTGATGTCCGATGAGAACTGCACGGTCACCTCCGGCAACGACACCATGTTTCTGATGATGTGCAACCATCCGGATTTCGGCAAGTTTCCACTGAAATTGAAAAGCGGCTGGGCCTCGGCCGGGCCCGAGGCTTCGCGCCAGATCGTCGAGAACATGGGCATGCGCGGGCTGTGCCACGCCTATGGTTTGTCGGAAGCGTCCCCCAACGTGTGCATGTCATGGCACGACGACGACGTCGAAAAACGCATCGGCGGCTGGGCGCATGTGCTCGACGACGTCGAAGTAGAGATTCGCGATACTGCGTCGGGCCGCGCGCAGCCGCCGGGACAGCCCGGTGAAATTCTGGTGCGCGGTGTGAGCGTGATGAAGGGCTACTACAAGATGCCCGAGCAGACCGCTAAAACCATTGATGCCGATGGCTGGCTGCACAGCGGCGACCTGGGCATCATGGACGACGACGGTCGCCTGCGTTTTCTGACGCGCGTGAAGGACGTGTTCCGCGTCGGTGGCGAAAACGTCGCGCCGGCCGAGGTCGAGGACGTGCTGCACCGCCACCCCAAGATCAAACAGGCGCAGGTGATCGGCGTGCCCGACCCGCGCCTCACCGAGGTGCCGGCGGCCTATCTGATCCTGCGGCCGGGCGAAAGCGCCACGCCGGATGATATTATTGCGTGGAGCCGCGAGCGTATGGCGAACTTCCGTGTACCGCGTTATGTCCGCATCGTCGAAACGTTTGATAACATCGGCATGACCGGCAGCGCCAAGGTACAAAAAAACAAATTGCGCGCGCAAGCGCTGATCGATTTTGGTCTCGCCGAACAAAAAAGCCCGGCTTAAGGGTTGCACCAGCAAGGTTGTTCGATCAACGCGCACCTGCGGTCCGCGCAGCGATTTCCACAGCCGAACATTTGTTGTTTCCATCACGAGGGAGTAGAAGCGATGCAAAGTCTCATGGAAAAATCGCCGCTCGGTATTTTTATCGAGCATATCAAAAAAGGCGAACTCGCCTACCAGGTCTGTACTGACGACAACACGCCGGTATTTTTCCCGCGTGTGGTGGCGCCGAAAACCGGCAGCACCAACCTTGAGTGGCGCGTTTCCAAGGGCATGGGCACCGTCTATACAACGACCGTAGTGCACGGCAAGGAAAACCTCAAATACAACGTCGCGATGATTGACGTTGACGAGGGTTTCCGCATGATGAGCCGCGTCGAGGACATTGACCCGATGGAAGTGAAAATCGGCATGCGCGTGAAGTTCCGCGCCCACCCGGGCGACGAAAAACAACCGCCCTATCCTGTGTTCGTGCCGGCGGGAGGTGCAAAATGAACCATCTCAAACGTGGCAGCGTCGCCGTCGTCGGCGCCGCGGAATCCGATCTCGGCAAAGTTGCCGAGCACACCAGCCCGGTCGACCTGATGGCGCAGGCCACGCGCCGCGCGCTCGATGATGCCGGCCTGAAAATGTCCGACATCGACGGCGTGTTCTGCGCCGCCGGCCAGATCCGCCTGTCGCCGCTGGTGCTGGCCGAGTATCTGCGCATCAAACCGAATTACTTCGACGGCACCATCATCGGCGGCTCGTCGTTCATGGCGCACATCACACACGCACAGGCGGCGATCGAAGCCGGACTCTGCGAAGTGGCGTTGATCGCCTACGGCAGCACGCAAAAAACCGTCAGCCGCACCGCCGCCGGCCGCCCCGAGTACAACTATTACGAAACACCGTACAAACCGTTCCTGCCGGCATCCGCCTACGCCATGGCAGCGGCACGCCACATGCACGAATTCGGCACCACGCGCGAGAACCTGGCCGAAGTTGCCGTCGCCGCGCGCAAATGGGCGCTGCTCAATCCGGTCGCATGGGAAAAGGAACCGCTGACGGTGGAACAGGTGTTGAACGCGCGTATGGTCAGCTATCCGTTCACGGTACGCGACTGCTGCCTCGTCACCGACGGTGGCGGCGCCATCATCCTGACTTCCGCGGCACGCGCCAAGACGCTGAAGAAAAAACCGGTCTACGTACTCGGTACCGGCGAGGCGATCGGCCACGCGACGATTTCCAACATGGAAAACTTCACCGTCACCGCGGCCGCCGAGTCAGGTCCGAAGGCGTTCAAGATGGCCGGCGTCAAACACGCCGACGTCAGGATGCTCTCGCTCTATGACGCCTTCACCATCACGCCGGTGCTGTTCCTCGAAGACCTTGGTTTCTGCCCGAAAGGGGAAGGCGGACGCTTTGTCTCCGGCGGCAATATCGCGCCGGGCGGCAAAGTTGCAGTCAACACCAGTGGCGGCGGTTTGTCCTACAACCATCCGGGCATGTACGGCCTGCTGGTGCTGATCGAAGCGATCCGCCAGGTGCGCGGCGAATGCGGCAAGCGCCAGGTCAAGGATTGCGACGTCGCGCTGGCGCACGGCAACGGGGGCGTATTGTCGAGCCAATGCACAGTGATCTTTGGTTCTGAAAACACGCTCTAAATAGTCGCAGAAAATAAAACCGCCGGTGCCGCCACCATATCTTGTGGCCGGACCGGCGTTTTTATTGAGTGAACGGCGCCCGTCGCCGGCGCCGATCGGCTAGAGCGGCGTCTTGCGCGGCGGCGGCACGCCGACCACGGCAAGACGGATGTTCTCGCTGCCGTTGTTCAGCAACTGGTGCTCGACGGCATCCGCCGGAAAGTGAATGGTGTCGCCCGGGCCGACCGCCTGCTCTTCGACCTTGCCGCTTTCCGTTTTCCACTGCACCACGCCATGACCACTGAGAATGTAATAGATCTCCTCAAAATCGGCGGGATATTCCACCTTGACCCCGCCGGCCGTGTAGCCGTCGTGCTTGTGCCAATGGTGCGGGCTGTAGCCGGGACAAACCTCGTCAATATTGAAAAAGAGTTTTTCCGTCGAAACGACTCTTTTCACCTGCCCGGCTTCCTTGCCGAAGCCGCGGATGTTCTGCGGCTGTACCGCGTCTGCCTTGACGATGTTGAGCTGCGCCACAAAGTTCTCCTTTGAAATCCGGTCGATTTTCCGAACCCGGGGGAGTATCCATTCCCGGCCTGTCCGCGTCAATCAACGCATGGTGCCGGGCCGGCAGTTATGTGTGTTGCACTTGACGCCGGACAATTCTGCTGGTGGCGGCGCTGGTATGCTTGTTTGCAACTGCCAGTGCTGCAATCACCAGAGGAACGGCCACGATGAACAATTTCACCGCCCCCTCGTTTCTGTCGCCCGTACGTCCAGGGCCATGGGCGATCTATCTTGAGCAAATTGCACGTGTGCGTCCCTATCTGGGCAAACTCGCCGACCTCGCGGAAACACTCGTCCGCCCGCAACGTATCCTAATCGTCGATGTGCCGATCCGCATGGATGATGGTTCGCTGGCCCATTTCGAGGGTTATCGCGTCCAGCACAATATGTCGCGCGGCCCCGGCAAGGGCGGTGTGCGTTTTCATCCCGACGTGACGCTGTCCGAAGTAATGGCCCTCGCCGCCTGGATGTCGATCAAAAATGCAGCCATCAATGTGCCGTTTGGCGGCGCCAAGGGCGGCGTCCGCGTGAATCCGCGCACGCTTTCGTTGGGCGAACTGGAACGCCTGACGCGCCGCTACACGAGCGAAATCGGCTTCATGATTGGCCCCGACAAGGACATTCCCGCCCCCGACGTCAATACCAATGAACAAATCATGGCGTGGATGATGGACACGTGGTCGATGAACGCCGGACACACGGCAACCGGCGTGGTGACGGGAAAACCGCTGTCGCTCGGCGGCAGTCGCGGCCGGCACGCTGCAACTGGCCGCGGCGTTTTCGTGGTCGCCAGCGAAGCCGCAAAGCAACGCAAAATCGCGCTCGCCTCGTCACGCTGCGCGATACAGGGCTTCGGCAATGTCGGTTATGAGGCCGCGTGCCTGTTTGATCAGCACGGCTGCAAAATCGTTGCGGTACAAACCTCGTCCGGCAGCGTGTTCAACGCCGGCGGCATCCGGCCGAAAACGCTGCAGGACCACATCAAAAAAAACGGAGGCATTGGCGGATTTCCCGGCGGCGAGACGATTTCGAATGAGGCATTCTGGAGCACAGACGCCGAGTTTATGATTCCTGCAGCACTGGAGGAACAAATCACCCGCGGCAACGCTGCAAAAGTCCGCGCCAGAATCGTGATTGAAGGTGCCAACGGTCCGGTCACGCCGGAAGCCGACGACATTCTCAACCACAACGGCGTGCTGGTGGTTCCCGACGTGCTTGCCAATGCCGGTGGCGTCACCGTCAGTTATTTTGAGTGGGTGCAGGATTTTTCGAATTTTTTCTGGTCGGAAGACGAAATCAACGCGCGCCTCGACCGCGTGATGACAGAAGCGTATCAGGCCATCGCGGCAGTTGCGGTGCAGCACAAGGTCAGTCTGCGCACGGCCGCCTATATCGTCGCCTGCGAGCGTATCCTGCAAGCACGGCAGTTGCGTGGTCTGTACCCGTAACGTCAAACTCGGGGGAATCCTGCGCACACCGCGTTGATCTGGCAATGCGGTGACGGGCTTGTCGTCGCCAAAAATGAACCAAACATCAGAATCATGATCAATAACCCATGATCCAAAACGCCCAAACCAGAATGTATCGACTGCCGCAGACCCTGCTTGGACGCCTCGTTGCGGGCGTCGTAGCGATCGCTCTGCTTGCGGTGGCATTTTTCTTTCTGTTCTTTTTTTTGATCGTCGCCGGCATCGCACTGCTGGGATTTTCCATGCGCGCGCTTTGGCGCGGGCGGTCGGCGCGCACCACAACGCCGCCGGATGTCATTGAGGGAGAATACTCGGTCGAAATTGCCGAGACAAAACGCCTCGACAACCAAACACGCGACGGTTTGGACGGGCACTGACACACGGTCGGCCTTCAATGCGGCGCTTAGGTGCCACTGCAGCAGCTCCGTCGATGTGACAAAATCAGGCCATCCACTTGACCTGACGTTTTCTATGCAATCCTTCAACGCTCCATTCGCGGCATGCGTTCTCTCCGTATGCGCCGTCATTGCGACATCCGCTGCGTCAGCCGCAAGCGCATGGAAGCCCGATCAACGCGTCGAATTCGTCGTCGGCGGCTCGGCGGGAACGAGCAGCGACGTACTCGCCCGGCGCATGCAAGTGTTGCTCACCGAGAAGCGGCTGATCGAAGCCAGCGTCGCGGTCGTCAACAAGGCGGGCGGCGGCGGCACGGTCGCGCTTGCCTACGTCAACCAGCAGACCGGCAACGGCCACACGATGATGGTGACCTCGCCCACGCTGCTGACCAATCATATTAACGGGCGCTCCCAGCTTAACTACACGGACGTGACCCCGCTTGCGCAACTGGGCCGTGAATCCGTCGCGTTCAGCGTGCGCAGCGATTCACCCCTGAAGTCCGCGCGCGATCTGGCGGAGCGGCTAAAGACCGACCCCGGCAGCCTCACCTTCTCCATCGGCAGCGCGGCCGGCAGTCACGGTCACATCGCCGTCGCGCAAGTGACGCGGGCGGTGGGTGCGGATCTCAGACGACTCAAAGTCGTCACCTTCGGCGGCTCGGCCGAAGGCGTGATGGCTTTGCTCGGCGGACATATCGACGTGGTCGCCTCCCCCGCATCGGTCATGCTGGAACACGTCAAGGCCGGTCGCGCACGATTTCTGGCAATAGCAGCGGAGAGGCGGCAGAGCGGTGAACTTGCGTCAGTGCCGACGTGGCGCGAAGCCGGCATCAATGCCGTCGCCTCGAGCTGGCACAGCGTCGTCGGGCCGCGGGGTATGAGCGAAGATCAAGTGCGCTTCTGGGACGACGTATTCGGCAAACTGGTCGCGCTCCCTGAGTGGCGGCAGGAGATGGAGGCCAGCCTGATCGAGCCCACCTATTTCAACAGCCGCGAAACGCGCAAACTGATGGAAACGGAATACGCGGCGTTGGCCGCAATGTTGACCGATCTCGGACTGGCGAAGATTCCCGCCAAATAGCCGCTAGCCGTCTTCCTTGCGTGCCGCGAAATAATCGCGCACGTAGCGGTGCATATCCGGTTTGTCGCTCGCCCAGCGCCAGCAACCGCTGCCGGCGACGGCGATATCCGCAGCCGGATCGAAATCGAATTGCAAAAGACCCTGGTGGCGCGCACCGCCGCCGCGATCGGCGAGTTCGCCGTGCCACAGGTGATAGACGTCGCCGTCCATGCCGGCAATCGTTCCCTGTGCGGCACCATGGAAACGCGCGGCCCAGGCCAGGTAATGTTCGCGCTGCTTGTCGTTCATGCGGTTGGAACGCATCACGTTGTCGGTGGTGCCGATTACCGCGCAGGCCAGCGCGTTCGCACCGCCGCCGATAATGCAGGCATCGTAGAAACCGTGCGACTGCAGCAAATCGCGCGATGCCGCCCACGCCATGCCCTTCATCGCCGAATCGCTGCGCCGGGTGGTGGCGTGGCGCAGCGCATCGTCCGCCGTCCTGCCGGAATCCAGCCAGCTGCCCAGCGATTCCCGGCTCAGCGTGGCGATGGACGCGCTAACGTCATCCGGGCCGACCTGCGGCGGCATGTAATGCACGCGCCGGAAAGGTTGTACCACCGGCGCCCGCGCCAGCGCATCGACAATGCGCTCGGGCCAATCCTGACGCTCAAAAACGATATCGCAATCGAGCCAGGCGATGTGCCGGCAGGCGGCGGGCAATTGCGGCAGCAGAACGTTGAGCAGGCGCTCTTTCTGCCACATGACGTCTTCGCCGCGCAATTGCACCAGCAGATCGGCGTCACCTGCGCCGAGCTCGAAGCGTCCGTCGAAAGACAACTCGATGGCGGCCAATGGCACCTGCAAACGCTGGCGGAAACCCTGATAGGTGGCGCGCCGCCGCTTGTAATGCATCGGGTTGAAGTAACTGGTGATGGCCCACAGCGTGCTGTCGGCGGCAGCGGCGCTGAGCGTCATGCGGACGCTTCCGCGCGGCGCACCAGCGCCAAGCCATCGCCCAGCGGCAGATCAAGCACCTGCAGCGCCGGGTCCTGCCTGAGTTTGTCGATAAAGTATTTGACGGTGCGCGTGTAAATGCGGTCGGGGCCGTACATGCGCGAAGGTTTGACGTAGCGCGTATCGTGAAACAGCGTGACGCCATCGGCGGTGAGGCGGTCGCGGAACGATTCGTAATCGAAACGCACCTGCTCTTCGGTATGGTAACCGTCGACAAAAACAATGCCGGGCGCACCCAGCTCGCGGTAGGCCGCGGACTCGACGAACTGCTGGGTGGTCATCAGGTAATGCCGGATGTTGTTCAAACCGTAACGCGCGAAATGCGCATTCACGGCGGCAGGATCCTTCCAGAAATCATCGACGTACGAGGGATCGATGAAGTGCACCTGCCCGCCTTCGCCGTTGTCTGCAAGCGCTTTACCGAGCATCATCGGCACAAAGCCGCGATATGACCCGATCACTACAACGACTGCGGGACGCATCGTGCGCGCCAGCCCGTAGTAGAGCCAGCCCAGACCGAGGTTCAGATCATCGACACGCTGGGCGTGTCCCATGCGCACCAGATCGGGATCGCGAAACAGTTCCGCGATCCATTCATTCATGTCACCTGACATACAAAATCCTCGAACTTGTAATTGGCACCGCGCTCAATGCGCTCCAAACGCACGAAACGAACTTCAAACGGATAACCGAGGCGCTTGTGCAAGGCATTGCGCAGCGCGGTTTCTTCTTCTGCGGTCAGCGGCCGGTCGCTCACCATCTGCAATTCAATTCCGGTCAGACTGTGCTGGATCATGCGGAACTGGCGCAACGGCGCGATTTCCTTGAGCGCCCGCATCGGCACGCCCGGCCAGTGCGTGCCGCCGCCGGGCAATCGCAGCATGTTGCGGCTGCGTCCCATGATGCGGGCGAGGACCGGCAGCCCGCGTCCGCACGCACAGGGCGCGCCGGCTTCCGCATAGTCGCCGATTTCATAGCGTATCAACGGCATCGCGAAATTATTCAGCGGCGTCACCAGCACGCGGCCGATGCCGCCCGGCGCACACGCCGCACCGGCTTCATCCACCACTTCCACCAGCACGTTCTCCGCCTGCACGTGATAGTGCTCGTGGTCCGGGCATTGCAGCGCGATATAACCGACCTCATTGGTGGTATAGATATCAACGAGTTTGACGCCCCAGGCTTCGCGCACGAGTTCGCGCAGATCGGCGGGCAGCGATTCGGAAAAACTTTTCACTTCGCGCAAGGAGTCGAGGCGCAGGCCTCGCTCGATGAAGCGCTGGGCCAGCGCGCGCAAGTTGGAAGCATGGCTCAGCAGATAGTCAGGCCTCTCGGCAACGAGCCAGTCGATCTGCGCGTCAATGTCGGTACGCGCGTCGAGGCTTACCGCCGGGCCGGTTTTAAATGCACTATACGACTCCGGACTCCAGCTCGAGTGAGTGCCGCGTTCATGGCCCACGCGTATGCCCGCCAGCTTGCCGGAGAGATCGCGGCGGTGCCAGAGCGTGTCGCGCAGCGTACTCGCGCCCCAAAACAACGACGACACATCGGTTGAACGGCATTGCATCGGCGTTGCCGTCGAACCTGAAGTGTTCTTGCTATGCACGGCACCGTGTTCCGGTGGCACCAGGCCGGAAAACAGCGCTTCGCCCGCCGACTGTGCTTCTCTGCGCGCAACCACCGGCAGCGAAGCAAACCATTGCGGCGTAATCGTCATGCCCGCGCGATAGCCGGCGCGCGCCAGATGCTCGCGCCAGAACGGCGCGGTGCGCGAGGCATGCTCCATGAGCAATCCGATCTGTGCGAACTGGTGTTCGCGCAGCACTGCGGGCGACCACCACTGGCTGGCATTGAACTGGAACTGCAACGCGAGCGACAGCACGCCGTTGTAGTCCGGGATGGCCGGCCACGCGATGCCGGGCACCGCCGAGCGATGCACAAAAGCCGGTGTCTGCGCAGCCTCTGACAAAAGCGGGGCGGTCAAGTCCGCCCCCTTGTCGCGCCCGCCAACGCCGTTGCGGGACAACCCATCCTGGCCGATTGCTTGCCGATAAAAATCAGATCCACTGTCGTGATGCCCCGAAAGTCTCTATGGCGGAATTTCAACCGAATGTTATCGCGGAATCCAACACCGTAAGGAATTTCCGCTAACATCGACTTAATGGCATAACCGGATTGCCGGCAATCCTGATGGAGGCTTTATGCAACGCCGCACTTTTTCGAAACTGCTCGCCGGTCTGCCCTTGCTCGGCCTCGCCTGCCGTTCACTCGCCGGGCCCGTGTCTTCCGTGAAGGAAATCGAAGACATGCAGAAGAACTGGAAAACGCTGCTCGCCGACAACGCCGAGGTCGCAGCCGGCCCGACGCCACCGCTGACATTTCCCGTTGCGGAATGGAAAAAGAAACTGTCGCCGGCGGCATTTAACGTGCTGCGCGAGGAAGGCACCGAATATGCCGGCAGCAGTCCGCTCAACAATGAAAAACGCCCCGGCGTGTTTGCCTGCGCCGGCTGCAACCTTCCGCTGTTCACCTCGGCGATGAAGTACGACAGCGGCACCGGCTGGCCGAGTTTCTTCACGACCATTCCCGGGGTGTTCGGCACCACGACGGATCACAAGCTGATCTATGCGCGCACCGAATATCACTGCGCGCGCTGCGGCGGGCACCACGGCCATATTTTCAACGACGGGCCGCAACCGACCGGCCAGCGTTACTGCAACAACGGCGTGGCACTGCGCTTTATTCCGAAAACCGCCAAATCCTAGTTCGACGTCAGGCGCTGCAGCGCCCACGCCACATGCTCGCGCACCAGCACCGACGGATCATCGACGCGGGTGCGCAGCGCGGCGACCGCGCGCGGTGCGACCGTTGAATCGGGCGCCACATTACCGAGGCCGACGGCCAGATTGCGCAGCCAGCGTTCGTAACCGATGCGGTGGATCGCGCTGCCCAGCAGGCGCGCGTGAAAATCTTTCGCGCTCCAGGCAAAGAGTTCCGCCAGGGTGACGTCGTCAAGACCGTTGCGCACCGCGAAGTCGGGCTCGGCACTCGTCTGCGCAAACTTGTTCCAGGGGCAGATCAACTGACAGTCGTCGCAGCCGTAGACACGGTTGCCGATCAGCGGCCGCAACTCCTCGGGAATGCTGCCATGGTGTTCGATGGTGAGGTAGGAAATGCAACGCCGCGCATCGAGTTTGTACGGCGCGACTATGGCCTGCGTCGGACACACGTCGATGCACTTCGTGCAACTGCCGCAATGATCGCGCTGCGGGGCATCGACCGGCAGCGGCAGATTAGTATAGATTTCGCCGAGAAAAAACATCGAGCCTGCGTCGCGCGTCAGCAACAGTGTGTGTTTGCCGCGCCAGCCGAGCCCGGCCTTGCGCGCGATTTCGACTTCCATGACGGGTGCGCTGTCGGTAAAGACGCGATAGCTGAAGGCACCGATCGCCGCCTCGACGCGTTCGGCGAACTGCTGCAGCCGCCGGCGCATTACCTTGTGATAATCGCGACCCAGCGCGTAACGCGACAGATAGGCGCGCTCGCTGTCGTTGATCACCGACCAGCTTTCCGCAGCGGTTTGGGGCAGATAGTTCAGGCGCGCCGCGATCACGCGCACGGTGCCCGGCACCAGTTCCGTCGGGCGGGCGCGTTTGACGCCGTGCTTTGCCATATAATCCATATCGCCATGAAACCCCGCACGCAACCATTCCAAGAGGCGCGGTTCGGCATCCTCCAGATCAACGTCGGATATGCCGACGCGCTGAAACCCCAGTTCGATGCCCCAGCGACGGATGTCACCGGCCAGCGCGGCCGCGTCAACCGTGCCGCTATTCTGCTGCGTTAGTGTGGTCATGGCCGGCAATCATAATCTGCTCGAGCAGCATCTTGCGACGGAATCCGATACCACCGCGTTCGGCGCGAAATTGGCCCCGCTTTTACAGCCGGGCATGGTGATTTACCTGCGCGGCGACCTCGGTGCCGGCAAAACCACGCTGGTACGCGGACTGCTGCGCGCCCTGGGCGTCACCGAGCGGGTCAAAAGTCCGACTTACACACTGGTTGAACCTTATGTAGTTTCCAAGTTATACTTATATCACTTTGATTTTTATCGGTTCAGCCGTTCGGACGAATGGATGGAGGCGGGCTTCCGCGAGTACTTCAATCGCGATTCCGTATGCCTCGTCGAATGGCCAGAAAAAGCCGGAGGGCAGTTGCCCGCACCGGATCTGGGGATAGTGATGGAAGTGGACGGAAATGCTCGCCGCATCACGGTCAGTGCAGACACGGAGGCAGGTCAAATTTGTTTAGCTCGGCTGCATCACTAAAGAAAACCCCACTTCCGGCGCCCGCCGTCGCGGCGCGTCGTGCTCCCTGCGTTTCCCCGTTGCATCTGTTTCTCGCCGCACTACTCCTGCTGCCCTGGGCGGTCTGGCCGGCAACGCCGGTGAGTTCGGCACGCGTGTGGCCGGCGCAGGATTACACGCGCATCACGCTGGAATCGGCGGCGCCACTGCAATTTCAATTGCTGATGCTGAAAAATCCGGATCGCCTCGCGCTTGATGTGGACGACCTGAAGGTCACGCCTGCACTCGAAGAACTCAGCACCAAAATCGGCGCTAACGATCCTTACGTCAAATCGGTACGCGTCGGCCGCCCCAAACCCGGTACGGTGCGCCTTGTTTTCGATTTGAAGGCCGACGTCAAACCCGAGGTGTTTACCTTGCGGCCGATTGCGGAATACGGACACCGGCTGGTGCTCGACATTTATCCGGCGCAGGCCAGCGACCCCTTGATCGCACTGCTCGAAAAGACCCAAACGCCGACCGCAACGCCGGCGCCTGCAGTCCCCGCAATGCCGGTGGCTGCCGCCGCGAAACCGGCCGAGGCCGCGCCCGCCGTCGAGATCGCCCGCCCGACGGCACCAACAGCCTCCCCCGGTCCGCCGGCCAATGCGCTGCCGCGGCCGGCACGCGCCGAACGCACCATCATCGTCGCCATCGACGCCGGGCACGGCGGCGAGGACCCCGGTGCCAGGGGCCGCCGCGGCACGCATGAGAAAGACGTCACACTCGCAATCGTGCGCAAACTGAAGGAAGTCATCGACCGCGAACCGAACATGCGCGGCGTGCTGACGCGCGACGGCGACTATTTCATTCCTTTGCAGGGCCGCGTGCAGAAAGCGCGGCGCATCAACGCCGATTTATTCGTGTCGGTGCACGCCGATTCCTTCATCCGTCCCGACGCACGCGGTTCATCCGTATTTGCGCTGTCGGAAAACGGCGCAACCTCGGTGGCCGCCCGCTGGCTGGCGAAAAAGGAAAACGAGGCGGATCTTATCGGCGGCGTCAATCTCGACGTTTCCGACCCTTACCTGAAACAGACACTGCTCGATCTCTCGCAAACCGCCACTATCAACGACAGCCTCAAACTGGCGCGCTCGGTGCTCGACAATCTCGGCAAAATCAACGCGCTGCACAAGGGCAGCGTCGAGCAGGCCGGCTTCGCCGTGCTGAAAGCGCCGGACATTCCGTCGATCCTGGTCGAGACGGCCTTCATCAGCAATCCCGCGGAAGAAAAGAAACTGACCGACGAGGCGTACCAGCAAAAACTCGCGGAATCCATTTTCTCCGGCATCAAAACCTATTTTGCGAAAAATCCGGCATTGGCGCGCGCACGGATCGCCAACAATCCGTGACATCGCCGCGGCACTTCCGCTAATATTCCTGCTCGTTACCCTTGAATCTTCCCATCGTGCGCATTGCGTTCGCTCCGGCGATCCTCCTTTTCACCCTGTTCGCCGGTTGCGCTTCGGTCCCGGACAACGTCCCGGAAGAAGTCGCGCTGCCCTTTGTGCACAATTTTTCTGCCAACCACGCCGGCGATGGCATGCCGAACGGCTGGCGCCCATGGGGCGTCAACAAATTTAAACGCCCGACGGAATACCGCCTGGTCAACGACGACGGTCGCACCGTGATTCGCGCGCGGGCGACGGCATCGGCTTCAGGCCTTGTGCATCCGCTTGATCTGGATGTGTCAGTCTACCGCCTGCTGCACTGGCACTGGAAAGTCGACGAACTGATCGCCAAAGCCGACAACACGCAAAAACACACCGAGGACGCGCCGGTGCGGCTGGTCGTCAGCTTCGACGGCGACATGGGCAAACTCGATTTCAGCGACCAGATGTTTTTCGACCAGATCAAGGCATTTACCGGACAACAACTGCCCTACGCCACTTTGATGTACATCTGGGAAAACCGCGTGCCCAAGGGCACAGTGATTCCAAACCGGCACACCTCGCGCATCAAAATGGTAGTGGCCGAAAGTGGTCGTGAAAAGCTCGGCACTTGGCAGGAACAGGTGCACAACGTCTACGACGATTTCCGCCGCGCTTTCGGTGAAGAACCCGGTCGCATCATTTCGATCGGCATCATGACAGACACCGACAACACCGGTGAGAACGCGCACGCCTACTACGGCGACATCACATTCAAGAGGGTCGCGCCGCCACGCGCGGTGTTCGCCAGCGACTGACCAACCCGGCGCTCCCCGGCGTCGATGCGCTGGAAAACATGTTGTGCCGCAAACGCACCGTCGCACTTGGCAAATTCGTGGCATGCCATTCACGTTATAATTTTCCATGACTGCAATCCGCATCCTGCCCGATCTCCTGATCAACCAGATTGCCGCCGGCGAAGTCGTCGAGCGGCCGGCGGCCGCGCTCAAGGAACTGCTGGAAAACAGCCTCGACGCAGGCGCCACTGAAATCTCGGTGCATCTGGCGGCCGGCGGCACCAAACTCATTCGCGTCAGCGACAACGGCAGCGGCATCCCGCGCGAGGAACTCGTGCTCGCGGTGGCACGACATGCAACGAGCAAAATCGCCACGCTGGACGATCTGGAACGCATCCGCAGTCTCGGCTTTCGCGGCGAGGCACTCGCCAGCATCGCCGCCGTGTCGGCGCTAAAACTGAGCAGCCGCACGCGCGACGCCAAACACGCCTGGTCGGTGGACGTCGAGAACGGCCGCATCGCGGAGCCGCAACCGGCGGCGCACGAAGCCGGCACCAGCATCGAATCGCAGGAACTGTTTTTCAACACGCCCGCGCGGCGCAAGTTTCTGCGCTCCGAGGCCACCGAATATGCGCACTGCGACGAGGTCTTCCGCCGCGTCGCGCTGACGCGCCCCGATATCGCTTTCCGCCTGCAGCACAACGCGCGCGTGCAATGGCAGTTGAAAGCGCAGGACCGCGCCGCCCGTATTGGCGCCATCCTCGGCGAAGATTTTTCCAAAGCGGCCATAACGGTGAATGAAAACGCCGGCGGCATCGCGCTGTCCGGCCTGTGCGCCCTGCCGACCGCTGCGGGCGGCGCGCGCGATGCGCAGTATTTTTTCGTCAACGGCCGCTTCGTGCGCGACAAGGTGCTGGCCCACGCACTGCGCCAGGCCTTCCAGGACGTGCTGCATCACGACCGTTATCCGTCGTACGTCCTGTTCCTCGACATCGACCCGGCGCGCGTTGACGTCAACGTGCACCCGACCAAAAGCGAAGTGCGTTTCCGCGATTCGCAGGCGGTGCACCAGTTCGTCTTTCATGCGCTCTCCCGGGCGCTCGCCGGCACAGCAGGCCGGGCGACCGCAAGCGAACCGGTTTCATTCGCCACGCTGCAACCGGCGCGTGATGGATTCGTGCCGACGCAACATCGCATGCCGCTCGGCGTCGCCCAACCGGGCAATGTTTACCAGACGCTTTTCGGCAACGCGCCGTCCGCACAGTCCATGCTTGCGGAAACCGTCGCCGCGCCCCTGCAGAGTGGCGAAGCTCCGCCGCTGGGGTTCGCCCTCGCGCAACTGTCGGGCGTATACATCCTGGCGCAAAACCAGCACGGTCTCGTCATCGTCGACATGCACGCGGCACACGAACGGATCGTCTACGAAAAACTCAAGATCCAGCTCGACGCCGACCGCATCGCCATGCAGCCGCTGCTGATTCCGGTGGTGTTTCACGCGGACAAGCTCGATGTCGCCACCGCCGAGGAACACGCCGACACGCTGACCAGTCTCGGCTTTGAAATTGCCACCACATCGCCAACATCGCTGGCGGTGCGCGGCGTGCCGGTGGCGCTGCAAAACGCCGATGCCGGCGCACTGGCGCGCGACGTGCTGGGCGAAATCCGCGAATTCGGCGCCAGCCGCGTGTTGCTTGAACGCCGCAACGAATTATTGTCGACCATGGCCTGCCACACCGCGGTGCGCGCCAACCGCATTCTCACCGTCACCGAAATGAATGCCCTGCTGCGCGAAATGGAGGCGACCGAACGCTCCGGCCAATGCAATCACGGACGCCCGACCTGGCACCAGATTTCGATGACGGAACTCGACCGTCTGTTCATGCGCGGCCGCTGAGCCATGCCCGGAAAAAAAGCGGCTGCGACCGGAAAACGCAAAACTGCGCCGCGCAACGCGGGCAAAACACAACTTGTCGGCGATACCAGAGCACGCATCCAGCCGCCGGCGATTTTGCTGATGGGCCCGACGGCAAGCGGGAAAACGGGTGTCGCGGTCGAACTGGTGCGCCGGCTCAAATGCGAAATCATCAGCGTCGATTCGGCACAGGTCTACCGCGACATGAATGTCGGCACTGCCAAACCGGATGCCGAAGTGCTGGCAGCGGCACCGCATCACCTGATCAACGTGATCGGCCCCGATGAGGCCTACTCGGCGGCACGTTTTCGCGACGATGCGCTGACGCTGATGCGGGAAATCACCGAGCGCGGCAACATTCCGCTGCTGGTCGGCGGCACCATGATGTATTTCAAGGCGCTCACCGAGGGCCTGTCGGAACTGCCCGAGGCCGATCCGCTGATCCGCATGATCATCGACACCATGGCCGAGGAAAAAGGCTGGCCGGGGGTGCACCGTGAACTCGCGCGCGTCGACCCGGAAATTGCGGCCAGACTCGCCCCCAACGACGCGCAGCGCATCCAGCGCGCGCTCGAGGTTTATTACATCACCGACCGCACGATGTCGGAACTGCAGAAAAAACCGAAATACGTTTATTTCCCCTACACGCCACTCAAGATCGCGCTCCTGCCTTCGGACCGCGCCATCCTGCACGAGCGCATCGCCGACCGTTTTGAAGCAATGCTCGAGCTTGGATTGATTTCGGAATTGCGCAGGCTGCGCAAAAATTACGCGCTCGAAGCGACGATGCCGTCGATGCGCTGCGTCGGCTATCGCCAGGCCTGGGACTATCTGGATGAAAAAATCAGCCTGTCACAACTGCGCGAACAGGGCATCGCCGCCACGCGCCAACTGGCCAAACGCCAGCTGACGTGGCTGCGCTCGACGAAGGACCTCGTCGAATTCGATTGCCTGGCCGAGGATCTGGACAGCCGGGTCCTCGACCATTTGCGACCGCTGCTGCCCGACCAGGCGGGAGTGCGGCGGGCCTGATCTGCCACGGCGAGTGACATTGCCCGCACGCAATTGTGGGGCTAAAAGCTGATTCCGGCCTGACCGGTGTATGATCTAGATCAAATCACGCTTGGCTGATATCGCTACAGTTTGAACACGCAAATCTTTGGATTCCATCGTTGTGATCGCGCCTGCGTGTCAGCTTCCAGTTCCGTCATGACTGGCAGAATATTCAAACCGATTGACGGTCATCTTCATGTACGGACAGTGCGGGCATTGCCGCCGGCGCAACCCATTTAGTACCAACCTTCCATTTCCATTTGCAATAAACAAGGGGGATTCATGCCTCAGGTAATAGGAATACCAAAAGAAACCGCAGCGGGCGAAAAACGTGTTGCCACGGTGCCCGAAGTCGTCGAAAAGCTCATCAAACTTGGTTTCAAGGTCCAGGTGCAATCGGGTGCCGGCGATGCCGCCAATGTCAGTGACGACATGTATCGCACTGCCGGCGCCGAAATCATCGCGGACACGGCGACGCTTTGGGCAAAATCCGACATCGTTTTCAAGGTGCGCGGACCGAGCGCCGATGAAGTAAAGCTGCTGCGCGAAGGCGGCACGCTCATTTCGTTCATCTGGCCGGCACAGAATCCCGATCTCATGCAGCAGCTCGCCGCGCGCAAGGCCACCGTGCTGGCGATTGATGCGCTGCCCCGCGTGCTGAGCCGCGCGCAGAAGATGGACGCATTGACCTCGCAGGCCGGTGTTGCCGGCTACCGGGCCGTCATCGAGGCCGCCAATGCCTTCGGCCGCTTCTTCAACGGCCAGATCACCGCTGCCGGCAAGGTACCGCCCGCCAAGGTGTTCATCGCCGGGGCCGGCGTTGCCGGCCTGGCGGCAATCGGCACTGCCGCCGGCCTGGGCGCCATCGTGCGCGCCAACGACACGCGTGCCGAAGTGGCTGACCAGGTGGTGTCGCTGGGCGGCGAATTCGTCAAGGTCGATTACGAGGAAGAAGGTTCCGGCGGCGGCGGCTACGCCAAAGTCATGAGTGAGGGTTTCCAGCAGGCCCAGCGCGAAATGTACGCGAAGCAGGCCCGCGAGGTGGACATCATCATCACCACCGCCCTGATCCCTGGCAAGCCTGCACCCAAGCTCATCACCGCCGAGATGGTGAAAAGCATGAAGCCGGGCAGCGTCATCGTCGACATGGCGGCCGAGCAGGGCGGCAATTGCGAACTCACCGAGCCCGGCAAGGCCGTCGTCAAGCACGGCGTGACCATCGTCGGCTACACCGATCTCGTCAGCCGTCTCGCCAAGCAGTCCTCGACACTGTATTCGACCAACCTGTTCCGTCTTTCCGAGGAACTGTGCAAGACCAAGGACGGTATCATCAACGTCAACATGGAAGACGATGCCATCCGCGGGCTGACGGTCATCAAGGAAGGCGCGATCACCTGGCCGGCCCCCCCCCTCAAGCTGGCGGCCCCGCCGCCGGCCAAGCCGGCGGTCGCAATGCCCAAGGCGCCTAAACATGGCGAAGCGAGTGCACCGGCCTCGGGCACCAGTACGGCCATTACATTCGGCGTCGCGGCAGTGTTGTTCTGGTTTATCGGTGCCTTTGCGCCGCAGGAATTCCTCGGCCACTTCACGGTATTCGTGCTCGCCTGTTTCGTCGGCTACATGGTGGTGTGGAACGTGACACCCGCCCTGCACACGCCGCTGATGAGCGTGACCAACGCGATCAGCAGCATCATCGCCATCGGCGCGCTGGTGCAGGTTGCGCCAACTATCGCCGGCGGCGGCGAACGTCCCGAGCTCTGGATTCTCGGGCTGGCGGTAGCCGGCATCGCGCTCACCACGATCAACATGTTCGGCGGCTTTGCCGTCACCCAGCGCATGCTGGCGATGTTCCGTAAATAAGGGAGACAAGTCATCATGTCCGCAACTCTGGCAACCGTCTCCTATATCGGAGCGACGATACTGTTCATTCTGAGCCTCGGCGGCCTCTCCAATCCGGAGAGTTCGCGGCGCGGCAACCTCTACGGCATGATCGGCATGGCCATCGCGGTCATCGCGACGGTATTCGGGCCGAACGTCACCTCCGGCGGCTACGCCTGGATCATTGGCGCGATGGTGGTGGGCGCCAGTATCGGCCTCTACGCCGCGCGCACCGTAAAAATGACGCAAATGCCCGAACTGGTGGCGCTGATGCACAGCCTCGTAGGCCTTGCCGCCTGCCTGGTCGGCTATGCGAATTACATCGACCCGGCGGCATCAAGCCATCTCTCCGGGGCGGCGAAATCGATCCACGAAATGGAGATCTACATCGGCATCCTGATCGGTGCGGTGACCTTCTCCGGCTCGATCATCGCCTTCGGCAAGCTCTCGGGCAAAATTGGCGGCAGCCCGCTGCTGCTGCCGGCACGTCATTGGATGAACCTCGCGGGCCTGCTGGTAATTATCTACTTCGGACGCGAATTTCTGCACGCCGAGACGTTGAACGATGGCATGGTGCCGCTGTTCGTGATGACCTTTATTGCCCTGCTGTTCGGCATCCACATGGTGATGGCGATCGGCGGCGCCGACATGCCGGTGGTGGTGTCGATGTTGAACAGCTATTCGGGATGGGCAGCGGCGGCCACCGGCTTCATGCTGAATAACGATCTGTTGATCGTCACCGGCGCGCTGGTGGGATCAAGCGGCGCCATTCTCTCCTACATCATGTGTCGCGCGATGAACCGCCACTTCATCAGCGTGATCGCGGGCGGCTTCGGCACCGGCGGCGGCACACCGGCGCCGAAGGGCGAAGGCGTACAACCGGCCGGCGAGGTCAATCCGATTCTTGCCGCGGAGACGGCGGAACTGTTGCGCGACGCCAAGAACGTCATCATCGTGCCGGGCTACGGCATGGCGGTGGCGCAGGCCCAGCACACGGTCTATGAAATCACCAAGGTCCTGCGCGAAAAAGGTGTCAACGTTCGCTTCGGCATCCACCCGGTGGCGGGCCGTATGCCCGGTCACATGAACGTGCTGCTGGCGGAGGCCAAGGTGCCTTACGACATCGTGTTCGAGATGGACGAATTAAACGAGGACTTCCCCAACACGGATGTGGCGATGGTGATCGGTGCCAACGACATCGTGAATCCCGCCGCCCAGGAGGATCCGGCCAGCCCGATCGCCGGCATGCCGGTGCTCGAGGTCTGGAAGGCCAAGACGTCGATCGTCATGAAGCGCAGCATGGCTTCGGGCTACGCCGGCGTCGACAATCCGCTCTTCTACAAAGACAACAACCGCATGCTGTTCGGTGACGCGAAGAAGATGCTCGACGAAGTGCTGGTCGCGCTGAAAACCTGATCCACGGTAACTGCCACAAGAAATAGGCCGTTCCCTCGCGGGCACGGCCTTTTTGTTTGCACGATTGTGCGGCTATTTTTCAGGCTCGCCCTGTCCGGCAGTCTTTACATTGGCACGCACCCAGCCGTGCGCCAGCGTCAACCTGACTTCATCATCGGGCTTGAGCGTTGAGGCATCGCGCACGATCCCGCCGCCGGCGAGTTCGGTAATGCTGTAGCCGCGCTCCAGCACTGCATTCGGGTTAAGGCTGGAAAGTTGCGCCGCGAGATATTTCAGTTCCGCCCGCACTGCTTGCAAGCCGTTGGCGGCGGCATGGCGCAGGCGCTGGCCCAATGCCTGCGGCGCCGCTTCCAGTGCGCGCGGATCGGGTCGCGCCGAACGCAGCGTTTGCGCAAGTCCGCGCAATTGCCAGCGCCGCTCGTCGGCGCCGCGCCCGCCGGTACTGCGCAAACGACTGGCGAGCTGACCGAGATGCGCCAGTTGTACGGTAATCCGTTCGCCCGGATGCACCAGACTGCGTGCCAAGCCGTCGAGATGTTGCATGCGACGTTCCAGCGAACGTTCGGCGACGCGCCGCAGGCGCTGCGCGTAATGCGCAGCATCCTGCACAAGCTCGTCGCGGTTCGGGCTCACCAGTTGCGCTGCCGCCGTCGGCGTCGGCGCGCGCATGTCGGCGACAAAATCGGTGATAGTGAAATCGGTTTCATGGCCGACACCGCTGATCACCGGCAACGCACAGCCGTGAATAGCGCGTGCCACGACCTCCTCGTTGAATGCCCACAGGTCCTCGATGCTGCCGCCGCCGCGACAGACGATCAGCACGTCGCATTCGGCGCGCGCATCCGCAGTCTTGATCGCCGCAGCGATCTCACGCCCGGCGCCCTCGCCCTGCACCGCGGTCGGATAAATGACCACGGGAATCGCCGGCATGCGGCGCTTGAGTGTCGTCAGCACGTCGCGCAACGCGGCCGCCTTGAGTGAGGTCACCACACCGATCGCGCGCGGAAAGCGCGGCAGAGGCTGGCGCCCCGCTTCATCGAACAAACCCTCGGCCTGCAGTTTCGCCTTGAGTTTCTCGAATGCCGCGTAGAGCGCCCCCAGCCCGGATCGCCGCATGCTTTCAGCGACGAGCTGGAATTCGCCGCGCGCCTCGTAAAACGACGGGGTCGCGCGCAACTCGACCTGCATGCCGTTCTCGGGTTTCCAGTCCTGCAACTGCATTTTGTGGCGGAACATGACGCAGCGCACCTGCGCCTGCGCATCCTTCAGCGAGAAATAGCAGTGGCCGGACGCAGCACGCATGAAATTCGAGATTTCACCCGAGACCCACATCAACGGCAGATTGGTTTCCACCAGTTCCTTGGCAAGCCGGTTGAGTTCGGCGACGCCGATTACCCGCTGCCCGACAGAGGAGTCCCAGATGTTTTTCATCGCGCGATTGTAACCGTCTCGCGAATTCGCAGAACGGCGCGCAACGATGGAAAAAATGCCGTTGATTCAACGCTTCTCCGAATGCCCGCCGATAACACCGCTGCGCTACCCCATCCACAATCGTCATGCAAGTGTCACATCGACAACGCCAATGGAAAATTGCTTAGAGGGAAAATAACATAAGTTATTGTTTTTATTATTTTAATTAAGCCGTTTAAAAAATGGGCAGCTCAACAAAACCCCTTACAGGCGCCTTACTTAGCTGACTTGTTTACAAACTCTTCACATACTTATCCACAGCAATTGTGGATAACAAATTGGGCGATTATCCCCATCTTGACTTTGTGGGTGCCTAGGTGAAAAACTTCAAACTACAGGCGTTTGTCACTAATTTACGGCCTTCGGTTCTGGCTCCCTTTTCACCGTGGAAAAAGATTCTGAGTTTTGCAAAACGCGCAAAAGCTCTAGCCTTGTCTTTAATAGAAGCTCGGCCTCAAGCCCATGCGCCTCTGGAGAGTAAACCTTATCAATATCCATTTGCTTCAAATTTTTATAACCGAGAGATTCACCAATCTCTGACAGAAGATCAACAATGTGGCGTTCATATTGTTTCTGATCCAGTGGCTTTATATTCACAAAATCATAAAACCGAGCCCACTTTTCTAGAACTTTGGGATGATCTGCATAGATAACATCTACTAAATTTAAAGCGTTTACCCATTCTGGTTTTAACGATTTTCGATTGCCCATTAACTGTATGAATAAACGTTCTTTTGTTTTTCGCTTCTCGGAGCTTTCTTGATACCAAAGAGTTATTCCGACCGCTATTACTGGCCCCAATACCAACGCAGTAATCGTTAAGTAATCTACCAGTTTAAGGACAGACTCAGCCGTCTCTATCGCCATGATTCCCCCCACTCTTTCAAGTTATTAGCAAGCCATGATCGCGCTACGGAAGATGTCGGCGTTCTCGCGGTTGTTGTAACCGAACTCGAATTCGCTCACGTAGAGATGCAGGTACTTTTTGGAAACTTTGTGATACGAACCCATGATGCCACGCTTGACCATCGACCAGAAACCTTCAATGGTGTTGGTGTGAACTGCCCCCATCACATATTGCCCCGCACCATGGCAAATCATGCCCATGGGGAATTCTTTTTTCAGCTTGCGATAGCCCAAGGCTTCGTCGGTAGAAATCAGGCTTACCTTGGCGTCAACGGTCTGGCGCACGAAATCGGACAGGACGGCGCTGGACGTGTTCTCGATCACGCGACAGACCACGTTACCCTTGCGCTGAACGGCTCCGGCCACGATGGACTTGCCCGTAGCACCGCCGCCGCCGTTGTCGCCCCGACCGCCTTTGCCCTTGTGTTTGTTCTTCGCCTTGCCGCCCACGAACGTTTCATCGACTTCAACGTAGCCAATCAGCTTTTGAAACTCCGTCTTGCCCAAGGCAGCGCGGACTTTGTGGCACATGAGCCAAGCGGTTTTGTAAGAGCCGAAGCCCATGTAACGCATGATTTGCAGGGCGCTGATGCCCTTTTTGGCGGTCAGCATCAGGTGCATGACCTTGAACCAGTCCCGCAGTGGTTTATTTGTGTTCTCGAAGATCGTTTCAACAAGCACGGAGAAGCGATAGGACGCCTTTGGGCCGCAGTTGTAGCACTGCCAGTGAAAATCCTTCGTGCCGTGTTCCGAGGCCGTGAAACCGCATCGTGGGCAGCGCACAACCCCATCCGGCCAGCGGTTTTCCATCAAATACCGCTTGCAGTGGGATTCGGTCGGGAATTGAAGCTCGAAGTCCTTAACCGACATCTGATGGATGCGGTAATGGGCTGTTTTGGCGGGGGCTTTTTGAACGGTTTTCATAGAGGAACTCCTATCAACGTGGAGCCAGTATGAACCACCAAAAAGAGAAAGTCAAGTTCGGGATAATCGCCACAAATTGCACTGAAATTTGATGCGCTCGAAGGCGTGCGCATTTTGTTTGCAACGCAGTATTTTTCGTCTGAATTTTTTCGCCGTGCGACCGTTTCATCCGCCCCGGATAATTTTCCAAACGCATTTGCGTGCTTGCTGAAAACCCATTGCCCATATACAGTTACGCCGTTCAAATCAGGCGGAATCGGAGAAGCGCGTGTTTGCATTGATTGAAGCTGCAGGATGGCCGATCTGGCCGCTATTGCTGGCCTCGGTAATTGCCCTTGCAATCATCGGTGAACGCGCATGGTCGCTGCGCAGCAGCATTGTCGCCCCCAAGGATCTGCTCAACCAGACAGTGCAGGAATTCCGCCAGCAGGGCGTCACACCGCAGCTGGTGGCGCGGCTCGCCAGCGGTTCACCGCTCGGCCAGATCCTTGCCGCCGGCATCAAAAACGCGAAAAGCACACCCCAGGTCATGAAAGAGGCGCTCGACGATGCTGGTCGCGCGGTGGCACACGAACTTGAACGATTTCTGACCACGCTGGGCACCATTGCTTCGATCAGCCCGCTGCTGGGCTTGCTCGGCACCGTCATCGGCATGATCGAGATTTTCGGCTCGCAGGCGCCTTCGGGCAGCAACCCGATTGTTCTCGCGCACGGTATCTCGGTGGCGCTCTACAACACGGCAATGGGCCTGGTGGTCGCCATCCCCAGCATGATTTTCTACCGCCACTTCCGCGGGCGCGTTGATTCGCTGATCGTCGAAATGGAAAGCCAGGCTGTGCGCCTGGTCGAAATTCTGCACGGCGAACGGCAGAGCTGAGCGGACGCTGACACCTTGAATTTCCGCCTTGGCAGACACCGGGAAGAGCCCGAGATCAATCTGATCCCGTTGATCGACGTGCTGTTGGTCATCCTGATTTTCCTAATGGTGACGACGACGTATTCGCGTTTCGCCGAATTGCAGATCAATCTGCCGACTGCCGACGCGAATAAACCCGAAGAGCGCCCCAATCAAATCAACGTCGCGGTCGATGGCCAGAGCCAGTACATGGTCAACCGTTCGGCGGTACCGTTCCGCAGCACCGATGGCTTTGCGCAGGAGCTCAAACGCGCGGCTGGCGGCGCACCGGATCCGGTGATCATCATCAATGCCGACGCCACCGCCACTCACCAGTCGGTGATCAACGTGATGGAAGCCGCGCGCATTGCCGGCTACAGCCGCATCACCTTCACCACGCAGGCAGGCAAGAAATAGCGCCGTCTGCCGGGGGCGAGCGCGCGCCGCTGCGCCTGCGGATCCATCCGGTTTTTTGTTTCTCCACACCCTGCCAACCGCCTTAAACAAAAATGCGCCGGCTGGAACAAATTTGGTACCGCAACGAACCCGCCGACCGGGCACTCAGCCTTTTGTTGTGGCCGCTCAGCCTGTTGTTCGGTGCCATTGCCGCGCTACGCCGCGCCGCCTATCGATGGGGCCTGTTTGAATCCACCCGCCTGCCGCCGCCGGTCGTGGTGGTCGGCAATATCAGCGTGGGGGGCACCGGCAAAACGCCGCTGACCATCGCGCTGGCGAAACAATTGCACAGTTTGCAGATGCGTCCCGGCATCATCTGCCGCGGCTACGGCGGCAGCGCAAGCGCGCCGCAGCCTGTGCTGCCCGGCAGCGACCCGCTCGACAGCGGTGACGAAGCAGTACTGATAGCCCAGCGCAGCGGTTGTCCGGTATGGATCGGCGCCGATCGCGTCGCCGCCGCGCGCGGGCTGCTCGCCGCCAACCCTGACTGCAATATCCTGTTGAGCGACGACGGCCTGCAACACTATGCACTGGCCCGCGATTTCGAAATTGCAGTCGTTGACGCCACGCGCGGATTTGGCAACGGACTTTTACTGCCGGCAGGCCCGCTGCGTGAGTCCGCGGCACGACTGGCCGCGGTAGAAGCCGTGGTGTTGAACGGCGACGGCACGCCGCCGCAACTAGCGGTTCCGCTCTATCGCATGACCCTGCGCGGTGACCGTTTCCGCAGCCTGAAAGAACCGCATCATGAAGTATCGGCGGCCTATTTTGCCGGTCGCAAAACCTACGCCGTGGCCGCGATTGGCAATCCGCAGCGCTTTTTCGATCATCTGCGTTTGCTCGGCGTCGTCGCGATTGCAAAATCTTTTCCCGATCACCACGCCTACGGCCGTGCAGACCTTGAATTCGACCAGGATGCGGAGATAATCATGACGGGAAAGGACGCGGTAAAATGCCGGCCATTCGCCGACCGTCATTATTGGGTTTTAGAGGTCGATGCGGAGCTCGACGGCGATCTGTCGGGACAAATAATGCGCCAACTGGGGAAAGCCACATTAAATGGATGCCAAACTTCTTGATATTCTGGTATGCCCGATTTGCAAAGGGCCGCTGATTTACGCCAAGCCCCGCCAGGAACTGGTCTGCAAACCCGATCGCCTCGCATTTCCGGTCCGCGAGGGTATTCCGGTCATGCTTGAAGACGAAGCGCGCAAGCTCGCCCCCGAGGAGGAGGTTTGACCCGGCGTGCCGGCGATTTCCGCAACCGACTGATGTTTCCCGCGTGAAATTCGCCGTCGTCATTCCGGCGCGATTTGCCTCGACCCGGCTCCCGGGCAAACCGTTGCTCGACATCGGCGGCAAACCGATGGTGGTGCAGGTTGCCGAACGCGCGCGCGCGAGCGGCGCGACGGAAGTCGTCATTGCCACCGATCACGCCGACATCCTGCGCGCCGTTGAAGCGCACGGTTTTACCGCGATGATGACGCGTGCAGACCACGCCTCAGGCACCGACCGCATCGCCGAAGTGGCGGCGCGCCGCCAGTTCGGGAGCAACGATATCGTCGTCAACGTGCAGGGCGACGAACCGCTGATTGACCCTGCCCTCATCCGCGCGGTGGCTCAACAACTGGCCGACCATGCGGATGCAGCCATCGCCACCGCATGCTGTCCGCTCACCGACGCAGTGCAGATGGCCAGCGTCAATGTTGTTAAGGTGGTGCTCGACAAGAACGGCTACGCCATGTACTTCAGCCGCGCGCCCATTCCATTCGCGCGCGATGAATTCAGCGGCGGCATCAAAACGATCCCCGCTTCCCTGCCGGCCTACCGGCACATCGGCCTCTACGCCTACCGTGCCTCTTTCCTTGCGCAATATGCGCAACTCGAACCTGCCGCGATTGAACAGGCCGAAGCGCTCGAACAGTTGCGCGCCCTGTGGCACGGCCACCGCATCAGCGTTGCAGTCACCGCACAGGCGCCGCATGCCGGTGTGGACACCGCGGCAGACCTCGAACACGTCAGGAAATTGCTCTCCCGCGGCTAAATACCCCTGTCTGGAACGCGGTATAATCAGGCCATCTCCACGCGCCGCGACGACACGATCATGATGCGAATTATTCTGCTGGGCATGCCCGGGGCCGGAAAAGGCACGCAGGCGCGCTATCTCACCGAGCGTTTCAACGTGCCGCAGATTTCAACCGGCGACATGCTACGCGCCGAGGTCAAGGCCGGAACCGCGCTCGGGCTCGAAGCCAAAAAATTCATGGACGCCGGCGCGCTCGTGCCCGACAGCGTGGTCATCAAGATGGCCGAAGCCCGGGTCCGGCAGGCGGACTGCGCCAATGGCTTTATCGTCGATGGCTTCCCGCGCACTATTGCACAGGCCGAAGCGCTGCTTGCCGCCGGCGTCGGTATCGATTTCGTCATCAATATTGAAACCGCCGACGAAGAAATTCTCCGCCGCATGAGCGGCCGCCGCATGCATCCCGCCTCCGGCCGCACTTACCATATCGACTTCAACCCGCCCAAAGTTGCCGGCAAGGACGATGTCACCGGCGAACCGCTGGTTCAACGTCCGGACGACCTTGAAGAAACCGTGCGCAAGCGCATCGACACCTACCATGCGCAAACCAAGCCGCTGGTCGAGTTCTACCGCAACCAGAGCGGCCCGGGCACCGCACGCTACGTCAGGATCGACGGCGTCGGCGCGGTCGAAACTATCCGCGACAGCATTTTTGCCGCGCTGAAGTAGCGGTTTCCCGCCCGTGGCGGGGCCGTTTCGTCGGGCGACATGCGAAAAATGCCGCTTCTGCGGTAAAATGCCGCGTTTGCCCGTAACCACAATAAGTCCGCCAGCATGCCCGTTAAAAACGCCTTTTATGCACAATCCGGCGGTGTCACCGCCGTCATCAATGCGACCGCCTGCGGCCTGATTGAGGCCGCGCGCAAACACAAAAACCGCATTGGCAAGGTCTACGCGGGCCGCGACGGCATCATCGGCGCACTCACCGAAGACCTGATCGATACCTCGAAGGAATCGGCCGCCGCCATCAAGGCACTGCGTCACACCCCGTCCGGCGCCTTCGGCTCCTGCCGTTACAAGCTCAAAGGGCTGGAAGAAAACCGCGCCCAGTACGAACGCCTGATAGAAGTGTTCAAGGCGCACAATATCGGCTACTTCTTCTACAACGGCGGCAACGATTCCGCCGATACCGCGTACAAGGTCTCGCAGATTTCCGGGATGCTGGGTTATCCCGTGATCTGCGTCGGTGTGCCGAAAACCGTCGATAACGATCTCGCCGTCACCGATTGCTGCCCCGGTTTCGGCTCGGTCGCCAAATATGTGGCAACCAGCATCCGCGAAGCAGGTTTCGACGTGGCATCGATGGCACGGACCTCCACCAAGGTGTTCGTGCTCGAAGTCATGGGCCGCCACGCCGGCTGGATCACCGCGGCCTGCGGTCTCGCCGCGGAAAAAGCCGGCGACGCACCGCAAATCCTGCTTTTCCCGGAAATGACCTTCGACCAGGATAAATTCCTGGCGCGCGTTGATGCAGTGGTCAAGCAATACGGTTATTGCGCAATCGGTGTTTCGGAAGGCATCCGCGGCGCCGATGGAAAATTTCTCTCCGAATCAGGCTTGAAAGACGCGTTCGGACACGCACAACTCGGCGGTGTCGCCCCGCAGATTGCCAATCTGGTCAAAGACAAGCTCGGCTACAAATACCATTGGGCGGTAGCCGATTATCTGCAGCGCTCAGCACGCCACATCGCGTCGAAAACCGACGTCGACCAGGCTTATGCTGTCGGCAAAGCCGCCGTCGAACTGGCGATCAAGGGCCGCAATGCAGTAATGCCGGTCATCGTGCGCAAATCGAATAAGCCATACAAGTGGAAAATCGAAGCCGCGGACCTCAAAGACATCGCCAACAAGGAAAAGATGATGCCGCGCGATTTCATCACCGCGGACGGCTTTCACATTACTGACAAATGCCGCCAGTATCTGGCGCCGCTGATCGCCGGCGAAGACTATCCGCCCTACAAGAACGGATTGCCGTCATATATCAAATTGAAAAACGTTGCGGTAAAGAAAAAACTCGCGGCGAGCTTCAAGGTTTAGCAGGCCAACAAGGCCTGTTGCTATGGGCCGATAACCACTACGGGAGAGAGCAGGAATGAGTGCATCAACTGGATTGATCGTCGCGCTGATCTGCGCGGTGATCGGGATTTTTTTCGGCGTCATCTGGGCGCTGTGGATCAACAAACAGCCCACCGGCAATGACCGCATGCGCGAAATCGCAGCCGCCATTCAGCAGGGCGCGACCGCCTACCTCAACCGCCAGTACACGACGATTGCCGTCGTCGGCGCGATCCTTTTCGTGCTGATCGGTTTCGTGCTGCACTGGCCCACCGCCATCGGTTTCGCCATCGGCGCCCTGCTCTCGGGTTTTGCCGGCTACGTCGGCATGAACGTGTCGGTACGCGCCAACGTGCGTACGGCAGAAGCGGCGCGCACGGGCCTCAACGAAGCGCTGGCCGTGGCCTTCCGCGGCGGCGCCATCACCGGCCTGCTGGTGGTTGGTCTGGGTCTTCTGGGTGTGGCTGGTTTCTTCTGGTGGCTGCTGAACAGCGCCGCGCAGGATGCCACCATCAGCGACATTGCACATCCGCTGGTCGGTCTCGCCTTCGGCGGCTCGCTGATTTCGATCTTTGCGCGTCTTGGCGGCGGCATTTTCACCAAGGGTGCTGACGTCGGCGCCGACCTCGTCGGTAAAGTCGAAGCGGGCATTCCGGAAGATGATCCGCGCAATCCGGCGGTGATCGCCGACAACGTCGGCGACAACGTCGGCGACTGCGCCGGCATGGCGGCCGATCTGTTCGAAACCTATGCGGTCACCATCGTTGCCACCATCATTCTTGGCGCGCTGCTGCTGTCGAACGAAGGCATCGCCGCCAAAGCCGCAATCTATCCGCTGGTGCTGGGCGGTGTCTCGATCATTGCATCCATCATCGGCTGCTACTTCGTGAAAGCACGCGACGGTGGCAAGATCATGAACGCGCTGTATCGCGGCCTCGCAGTCGCTGGCGTGCTGGCACTGATCGCATTCTGGTTCGTGACCAACAGCCTGATGGGCGATATCGGTGAATTTTATCCGGAACTTTCGACGACCAAGCTTTTCGGCGCCTCGGTCATCGGCCTCGTTCTGACTGCACTGATGGTCGTCATCACCGAATACTACACAGCGACTGAATACGGCCCGGTGCGCCACATCGCTGCTGCCTCGACGACGGGTCACGGCACCAACATCATTGCCGGTCTCGGCGTGTCAATGAAGTCGACCGCCCTGCCGGTCCTCGCCGTCTGCGCGGCAATCTACACGGCGTTTGCGCTGGCTGGCCTTTACGGCATTGCGATCGCCGCCACCTCGATGCTGTCGATGACCGGTATCATCGTCGCGCTCGACGCCTACGGCCCGATCACCGACAACGCCGGCGGTATCGCCGAAATGTCGGGACTGCCGGATTCGGTACGCGCGATCACCGATCCGCTCGACGCCGTCGGCAACACGACCAAGGCAGTGACCAAGGGCTATGCCATCGGCTCGGCCGGTCTCGCCGCGCTGGTGCTGTTCGCCGATTACACTCACGCCCTCGAAGCCGCGGGCAAGGTGGTTACATTCGATCTGTCGAACCATTACGTCATCATCGGCCTTTTCATCGGCGGCATGGTGCCCTACCTGTTCGGCGCGATGGCAATGGAAGCCGTCGGTCGCGCAGCCGGTTCGGTGGTGGTCGAAGTGCGCCGCCAGTTCAAGGAAATCAAAGGCATCATGGAAGGCACTGCCAAGCCGGATTATTCGAAGGCAGTCGACATGCTGACAGTTGCCGCGATCAAGGAAATGATGATCCCGTCGCTGCTGCCGGTGCTGATTCCGATCGTAGTCGGTGTCGGCTTCTCGTGGCTGGCAGGCGGCGTTGCCGGAGCACAGGCGCTCGGCGGCGTGCTGATGGGTACCATTGTCACCGGCCTGTTCGTCGCCATTTCGATGACGACCGGCGGCGGTGCGTGGGACAACGCCAAGAAATACATTGAAGACGGCCACCACGGCGGCAAGGGTTCCGAGGCGCACAAAGCCGCAGTGACCGGCGACACCGTCGGCGATCCCTACAAGGATACGGCCGGCCCGGCAGTCAACCCGCTGATCAAGATCATCAATATCGTGGCCTTAATGATCGTGCCTTTGCTGTAAGAAAACCATTGCACTGGGAAACGGGGGCGCAAGCCCCCGTTTTTTTTATGTCTGCCGGCCACGACAATTGCGCGTTGTGGCGACGTTATAATCGTTGCACACCCATACACGGAAGATTGTCATGAAATACTCTCTCGCCGAACGCAAAGTCATTACCAAGGGCGAATACTGGATTGCGCCAGGCGCCCGCGTCATCGGCAGCGTCACGCTCGAAAACAACGCCAGCGTGTGGTTTAACGCCGTGGTGCGTGGCGACAACGAGCAGATCACCCTCGGTGAAAATTCGCAGGTGCAGGACGGCGCCGTATTGCACGCCGATCCGGGTTTCCCCTGCACGCTTGGCAAAAACGTCAGCGTGGGCCATCTGGCGATGGTGCATGGCTGCACCGTCGGCGACGGCACGCTGGTCGGCATCAAGAGCGTGATCCTGAACGGCGCGGTGATCGGAAAAAACTGTTTGATCGGCGCCAATTCGCTGATCGCAGAGGGCAAGGTCATCCCGGACGGTTCGCTGGTGATCGGCTCACCCGGCAAGGTCGCGCGCAAGCTGACCGAGGAGGAAATCGCACGCATCAATGGCACCGCGGAAAATTACGTCAAACGCTTCAAGCGCTATCAGGCCGGCCTGGTTGCCGATGAGTAAGCGCGGCAGCACCATGCCCGCCGTGCCATAATTCAGTCGTCATTACGGGCCCATCGGCGGAGCGACCATGCTCAAGTTCGGCTTCAGGATCAAGACGCGCGGCGGAATGGTGGTCGACAATCTGCTGGTTGCGGCGCGTGACCGCGCCGAAGCCGAGCAGAAGATTCTGCAGATTTACCATCACGGCGAAATCCTAGATTGTCACGAAGCCCAGCAGCCGTTAAAGGACGACAGCCAGGGGCTCAATCTCGAAAACGCCATTGCGCTGATTTCACGCGAAGCTGACCCGGAACCGCCTTCCAGCACTTAGATCAGAAACCCGCTGGCCTCGAGTTCGTCCAGCAGCGCGGCATAATCCTGCGCGCCCCGGCTGCCCGGCGCATGCGTAAAAACATCGGTATTCTGCGCCGGACTTTCGGCCAGACTGACGTTCTCCGAAATCCGCGTTTCGCACAGCGCATCGCCGAAATGCTCGCGCAGTTTTCGATCGACATCCCATGACATCTTGCGCCGGCCGTCGAAACGCGTAATGACATAACGCCGCAGCGGCGGCTGCTTGATCACCCGCTCGAGCGCACGCAAGGTGCGTTCAACCTGCAAGGCCCCCTTGATCGCCAGATAGTCGGCGGAGATCGGTATGATGACGCGGTCGCTGGCAAAGATGCCGTTGAGCGACAGCACACCAAGCATCGGACAGGCATCCATCAGGATCGGACGCTCGGTATTCAAGTGTTCACGCACAATGCCTGCATTCAGCCGGTTGAGCGCCTGCGGTCCCTTGCCGAACTGGGTATCGACCTTGGAAAGGTCGAGATGCGACGGAATGATCGGCCAGCCGCCACTGCCGTAGCGGATCAGATCGGAAAGCTGGCGCGAGTCCTAGTAAAAGGCATACAGGCTCTCATGCCCGTCGCCGACGTTGGCACCGCTGATCGATGACAGATGCGCTTGTGGATCGAGATCGATAACCAGGGGCGTGCGTCCGCGCCGCGTCAGCAATGCCGCGAGGTTCAGCGTGGTGGTGGTCTTGCCGACCCCGCCCTTTTGATTGAAGACGACGATTTTGGCCATGAAATGCCTTTGCGCCGTGCGAACCCGGCGTCGGGTTTGGCAAGCGCTGTGGATAGCAATAATAGTTACTCAAAAACAACTATTTGGCAACGTTTATTGCATATCCACACGCGATAATTCCTGATCTGGCTGAAAAATAAAGGGTTTTCGTGAAATTGATGAATCAATAGGCAGCTGTAAGGGCTGCAAACCGCTCACTGGCCAGCAATGCTGGCCGGCCGTTTGGCACAACGTACAGGCAGGTAACTGCCGGAATCAGCGGCCGTCGCGCAGCTTTTCCCACGTCACGTAATTACGCGTGCCGTGTTGAGCCGGAAATTGCGGCGTTTGCGTTTCGAGCCAGCGAAACGGTTGGTCGCCGCTCTGGCGAAACGCATGACTGGTGCCGACGCCGGTCCACACAACGTCGCCAGCACCCAGACGAAAACTTCTGTCCTCGATCTCCATGATCACTTCGCCAGCGAGGCCGAAATAGAACTCCTCAATCGGATGATCGTGCCGCGTGCGGAATGCGCCGACCGCCATTTCGCCACGCATCATGTAAAAGCATTGCGCGCCGAACTGGCGCTCCATGAAACGGTAGACCGACAAACCCTGCGCGAGCGCGCCATCCTGCGTCGGAATCGGATTTTCGGGCTTGTAGCGGCCGATACCTTTGCGCGGCGCCTCATCCACCGCCGCGTCGCCTGCCGCAGGCCATGCGTTGTCACCGGTAAAGAAAGTATCCTTGAACGAACCCGGCGGCTTGGGTTGGGGGGCGAGTATTTCGAACCAGCGCGCAGCCTGCGCGCCGGTATTTCGAATCGCATGCGGCGCCGCGTAGGGAATCAGTGCATAACCGTCGGCCGGCAGCCGAAAAAATTCGCCGGCACGCAGCACTTCGATTTCACCCTCGAATACGTATATGCCCTTCTCATACGCATGCACGCAGACATCGATACTGCCACCGGACTGCAGCCGCGACATGCAGGCCTCGGTGTGCACCGAACCGGTTGCACGGTTCACCAGACTGACGCATTCGAATCCCCTGGAATGGCCGGCATACGCGTCGGGCACGGCAAACCGCGATGCATCGTATTTGCCGACGTAGTAATGCATTGCCATGCTCCTATACGCGGGAATGTCGCATTATATCGGCGCGAACGCGCCTGCCGCGACGCCGCGCATTTGCGCGCCGCCTTACTTCGGCGAGATCGCGCTGAAATCGAATTCGCCGCTGCGGTCGAACGGTATGCGCAGGCCGCCCGCCAGACTGAGATTGCCTTTGATGCGATAACGCAGCGCGCGCAAGTCACCCTGCAGAAAACCGCCGACTTGCCGCAGCATGCTGCCGAGCGAACTGTAGCCTTCGACCGGCAGGAAAGCAGAGCCGAAACGCTCCACCGTCACGGCCTGGTTGCCGACGCCGGTGGCGAACGGCGCGTTGTTGAGTTCGAGGGTGAACGCCACGCCGTCGATTTTGAGTTCGGTATTATTCGGATTTTGCACACGCAGCTTCAAATTAAACTGCTGCTCGAAAAAACCGCCGCCGCCGGCGCCGAAATCGGCAATCGTCACGGTCGGCGCCTCCATGCCTGCGGGCAGGCCGGCACAGCCGGACACCAGCAGCGCAAGAACTGCCGCCAATCGCATCCTCCAACAGTTCGAAATTTTCATCGGGCATTTCTCCTCATGGCAACCATAACGCGCGAAAAGCCCGCACGCCGACAGGGTTACGTTTTGCAATTGTCAGTCGCTGTGGCTAAATACGGACTTTCCCTTTTGGATTCCGCAGCATGAACGCGACGCGCTCGTTCCGCTATTTTGACCTCGTGATGGTAGCCTTTGTCACCGTATTGGTCTGTTCAAACCTGATCGGGCCTGCGAAGATCGCGCAGATCGACGCGCCGTTGCTCGGCGTGCTGACATTCGGCGCCGGCGTGCTGTTTTTTCCGATTTCGTACGTCTTTGGCGACATCCTGACCGAGGTCTACGGCTACGCACGATCACGCAGAGTAATCTGGGCCGGGTTTGCCGCACTCGCCTTCGCCTCGATCATGGCGTGGGTGATCGTGCAGCTGCCGCCGGCGCCGTTCTGGCACAACCAGCCGGCCTATGAAGTGGCCTTCGGTTCGACCTGGCGCATCGCACTCGCCTCGTTGATCGCCTTCGTCTGCGGCGAGTTCGTCAATTCGTATGTGCTCGCCAAAATGAAAATATGGACCGAAGGCCGACGTTTGTGGGCGCGCACCATCGGCTCGACCATCTTCGGCGAAGGTGTCGACTCGATGTTGTTTTATCCGCTGGCATTTTATGGCACCGGCATCATTCCAGACGACAAACTTCCGCTGGTAATGACGGCGCAATTTTTCACCAAGGTCGGTGTCGAGATTGTGTTCACGCCGGTCACCTACAAGATCGTCGCCTGGCTGAAAGCAGCCGAGCATGAGGATTACTACGACCGCCAGACCGACTTCAACCCGTTCAAACTCAGCGCCTGAACATAACGTCCGCTATACTTGCTTATGACCTCGACTACAGTTGCATCGACAAAAAACTGGCGCACGCCCACCGTTGTTCTGGTCTGTGGCGGACTCGCCCTCACCATCGCACTCGGCACGCGTCACAGCTTCGGCCTCTTCCTGTTGCCGATGACGATGGACCTCGAGTGGAACCGGCAGACCTTCGCCTTCGCCATGGCTCTGCAGAATCTGGTCTACGGGATCGCGCAACCGTTCACCGGCATGATCGCCGACCGCTACGGCGCGGCCCGCGTGATGATCGCCGGTACCGTTATTTATGCACTCGGTCTGCTATGGATGGCGAGCCCGGCCGGCGGCACCGACTTCAGCCTGAGCGCCGGCGTGATGATTGGTCTCGCTCTTTCATGCAGCGGTTTCAGCATTGTCTTCGGCGTGGTCGGGCGCGCGTTCCCCGCGGAAAAACGCAGCATGGCGCTCGGCATCGCCGGCGCCGCC
>JANXSE010000403.1 GCA_025356695.1 Betaproteobacteria bacterium | reverse complement strand
TGGCATGTCCTGCTGGCTGACATTCCGACTAGCGTGTGGTGCCCAACGTCAAATCCAGAAACCAACTCTGGATCTCGTGGAACGCATAGGGGGATTTATACTTGCTGCGATTGCCGTAGAGATGATCGCAACGGGGCTTCGCGGATTGTTTCCTTTATTGGGTTAAGAGATGCCGGTGATGGCCATGACCTGTCGCTGGTGGCTCTTTTCCAAACGGCCGTTGAGTCTCTAGGGATAGTCGCCTTTGATCCCCGCTCTCTTGATCACATTCGTCCATTTCACGGTTTCCGTTCTGACGTGCTCGGTGAATCGTTCGGGCGTGCCGCCGACGGGTTCGATGCCCAGCGCCAGCCAGCGTTCGCGGATTGCTGCGGAGGCGATTACTTTGTTGAGTTCCGCGTTGAGCCTGGCGACGATGGCCGATGGCGTGCCCGCCGGCGCCATGTAGCCGCCCCACGCCGTGATTTCGTAGGCGGGCACGCCGGCTTCGGCGACAGTGGGAATGTCGGGTGCGAGCGGAATGCGCCGCGCCCCCGTTACGCCGAGCGCGCGCAGGCGGCCGGCGGTGACGTGCGGCAGCACGGAAGTCACGTTGTCGGACATGAGCTGCAGGCGGCCGCCGATGATTTCGGTGATGACCTGCTGCATGCCCTTATAAGGCACGTGCACCATGCGCGTGCCGGTCATCAGTTTGAACAACTCGATGCTCAGATGCATCGTGCCGCCGCTGCCCGCGGAGCCGAACAGCAACTGGTCCGGGTTGCGTTTGGCATAGGTAATCAGGTCGGCGACCGAATTCACGGGCAGCGCCGGCGTGATCGCGATGAGATTGGGCGAGATGTTCGTCAGCACCAGCATGCGGAAATCCTTGTGCACGTCGTAAGGCACCTTGGCGAGCAGGGCCTGATTGGTGGCGAGCGGAAACCCGCCGTAGCCGATCGTATAGCCGTCGGGCTGTGCCCGTGCGATGGCTTCAAAGCCGATCGAACTGGCTGCGCCCGGGCGGTTGTCCACCACGACCTGCTGGCCGAGCAGTTTGCCGAGTTCGGTGGCGACCAGTCGCGAATTCGTGTCCGGCTGTCCGCCGGCGGCGGACGGCACGATCATGCGGATGGGCCGCTCCGGCCAGGCTGCGAGTACCGTGTGAGCCGACACACAGCCCATCAGAATGATCAACAACATGCTTGATTCAAATCTCATCACCACGTCCTTTGCTAGATCGCGCCTGCCGAATTGCGCATAATAGCCCGCCGACTTCGCCGCTCCAAGGGATCGCAACGCGGTCAGGCGCAAGATAAGTTCATCATCATTGTTGTGTGCATTGCAGGGAGACAAGAATGGCAATACAAAACCCATCCGCCGGAAGTCGCGAACTCGCCGGCCAGGTCGCGCTCGTCACCGGGGGGGCAAAAAATATCGGACGCGCAATTTCCCTCGCACTTGCCGCAGCAGGCGCCGCCGTTGCGGTCAACACGCTGGGTTCGCGCGAAGATGCCGAAGCGGTGGTAAATGAAATCCGCGCTGCGGGCGGCGAGGCGGAGGTTTTTATTGCCGACATCGCCGATGCCGCGGCGGTGCGCGCGATGGGCGAAGGCGTGATCAAACGCTTCGGCAAAATCGATATCCTCGTGCTCAACGCCTCGCAGCGCCGCGAAATCCTCTTCAAGGACATGACTTTCGAGGATTGGCGCAACACCATGTCAATCACGCTCGACGGTTCGTTTCACTGCATCAAGGCCTGCCTGCCGTCGATGCTTGAACATAAAAACGGCAACATCATCGCCCTGGGTGGCGACGCAGTGCTGCTTGGCGGCAATCGAAAGTCGCACAACACGACGGCGAAGAACGGCCTCGTTGGACTCACGCGTGCGCTGGCGAAAGAACTCGCGGAGGACGGCATCCGCATGAACTGCGTGTCACCCGGCAGCTTCAACACGACGCGGCCCGCCCACCGCAGCGCGCGCACCGACCCCAAAGGCAAGATTCCGCTCGGTCGCCGCGGCGAACCGGAAGAAATCGCTTCGGTAGTGCGTTTCCTGTGCGGCCCCGGCGGCGGTTTCATCACCGGCCAGATCCTGCATGTGAATGGCGGCGCTTTTGTTTTTGCCTAGCGCGCGATGATCAACGGGTATTGCATGCACTGGAACCACGCGAAATGATTTCACGCCGTCGTTTCATCGGCAGCGCACTGGGCGCCGGCGCGAGTCTGGTCACGCAGGGCTGCCAGCAGATGGCCGCGCAACCTGCTGCCAGGCGCATGATTGTCGATTCGCAAGTCCACCTGTGGAAAGCGGAGACACCCGACTGGCGCTGGGTGCCGGGTGTGGTGCCTCATCTGCCGGAACCCTTCACCATCGAGAAGCTGTTGCCGATGATGGATGAGGCCGGTGTCGACCGCGTCATCGTCGTGCCGCCGTCGTGGCCGGGCGATCGCAACGACTACGGACTCGAAGCGGCGCAACGTTATCCGGCGCGTTTCGCCGTCATGGGCCGCATCAACCTGCGCAATCCGCAGTCGGCGGCGCTGCTGCCGACGTGGCGCGAGCAGCCCGGCATGCTGGGCTTCCGTCTGATTTTCAATTCCGCCGCGACCGCACCGCTGCTCTCGAACGGCACGGCCGACTGGTTCTGGCCGGCAGCAGAGAAGGCCGGCCTGCCTGTGATGTGCCACGCGCCGGAACTCGGGCCACAACTGTCGCGCATCGCCGAGCGCCATCCGCAGCTCACCTTGATTCTCGATAACATGGGCTTGAGCCAGTCATTGCAAACCGTGAAGGGCGACCATACCGCAGACCTGATCGCGCACACGCTCTCGCTCGCCAAGTACCCGAACGTGTCGGTGAAGCTTTCTTCGGTGGCGAACCATTCCAGCGAGGACTATCCGTATCGCGACATCAACGTGCAGATCCGCCGCGTTTTCGATGCCTTCGGCCCGCGCCGCTGCCACTGGGGCAGCGACATGACCCGCGCGCTCGCCAAGGCCAGCTACCGCCAGCGTGTCACGCACTTCACCGAGGCGCTCGACTTCCTGTCGGAGGACGACAAGGACTGGATCATGGGGCGCTCGCTGCTCGCGCGCCTGCACTGGGTTTGACGTTGAAAGGAACGCGATGAGGCTGCCGAAACTGGATTACAGCGAACTGACGCCGCGCCAGCGCGAGGCGTACGACAAACACGTTGAAAAGCGCAAACGGGCCTCCGGCCCCTACGGGGTCTGGCTGCACAGCCCCGAGTTGATGAATCTGGTATCACCGCTCAGCAGCTATATGCGCTGGGACGCTGCGCTCAGCGAGAAGCTGCGCGAGTTCGGCATTCTTGTCACCGCGCGCTTCTGGGATGCGCAGTATTCATGGAACGCGCATGTGGAGAAGGCGCGTGCAGCGGGTATCCCCGATGACGTCATCAGTGATCTGGCGGCGAACAAAACGCCGACCTTCAAGTCTGACGAAGAGCGTGTTTACTACACCTTCGCGATGCAGGTTCTGCAGAACCATTTCGTCAGCGAGAAAACTTTTGCGGAGGCGCGATCCATTTTCGGCGAGAAGGGCGTCGTCGATCTGATTGGTTCGATCGGCTACTTCTCGATGCTGCAGATCTGCCTGAACAGCGCGGAGGTGGACCTGCAGCTGGATCGGGCGCCGCCGTTTCCCGACGTGCGCGGTTACCGGAAGAGCGGCTGACCGGCATTGAGTCCCGGGAGAGATGCAGCATTGAATGTCTGTGCCGGGTCGCAAACCGGCTTTGGGTGAAACGTCGCTGATTGATAGCGGACAACGACCGCGACGCAGATCGTACCGTATCGATGGCCTAGCTGATCACCCTCGAGATCCGGCTGTCCGCGAACGCCAGCCGGTCCACCAGCGTGTTGAGCAGCGCGCGCATGAGATGCGATTGCGCGGTATTGCCGACGCCCTTTTCCGTTTCCGCCGCGCCGAGTTCGGCAACCAGCACTTCGGTAATCGCTTCGACGGTGGCGTGGCGCGGTGTTTCGCCGGCCTTGATGTAGCCCATTTCACCGAAGCATTCGCCGCTGCGCAGAATGCTCAGCAGGCGTCCGCCCTTGGTAACCTTGACCTCGCCCTGCGCCAGGAAAAACAGGCTTTGCCCCGGCTGGTCTTCGGTGACGATCACGCTGCGCGACGGCAGGCGCGTCCAGTTCGTGCAGTTCACCAGTTCCCAGATTTCCGGATCGCTGAAGGCTTTCAGCATCGGCATTGCGCGCAGCGCATCGAACTTGGTGCTGTCGAGAATGGATTGGTCAAAGCGGCTCAAGCGCCCGATCTTGGCGAGCTCCAGCGCGAATTCGGCCCATGTCGGATAGCGGTCGGCGGGGCTTTTTGCCAGCGCCGACATCAGCACGATGTCGAGTTCGGGCGGCAGTTCGGGGCGCACGTAACTCAGGGGCGCGGGCTCTTCGTGCAGGATCTTGGTTTGCAGATCGAGGCCGACCTGGCCGACGAAGGGTTTCTCGCCGGCAAGCAGGTGGTAGAGCACGGTGCCGAGCGAGAACATGTCGCTCTGATAGGTCAGCGTGTCGCCGCGCACCTGTTCGGGCGACATATACGCCGGTGAACCGATGTCGAGGATCTGCGTGCGGTCGGTGTCTTTCAGCAGGGCGGCGCCGAAGTCGGTGATCTTGATGTCGGTGTCGTTGATCAGCATGATGTTGGCGGGCTTGATGTCGCGGTGGATGATGCCCTGGTGGTGCGCGTAGTCGAGCGCACCGCAGCACTTGAAGCCGATCTCGACGATTTTTTCCACCGGTGCGAGATTGCGTGTATCGGTCAGCGAGCGCAGGTTGCCGCCGCCGACGTATTCCATCGCGATATAACCGAAGTCGTCGCCGACCGCGGCATCGAGTATCGAAACAATATGCGGGTGCGAAAGTTTGCCGACGAGCGAGGCTTCGTTGAGAAACTGCGTCTGCACGGTTTTGCGACGGTCGGGATCGATCAGCAGGCGCTGGTCGAGTACTTTCAGCGCGACATCTTCGCGCGTGAAGCTGTCGGTGGCGAGGTAAACGGTACCGGAAGAACCCCTGCCGATTTCCTGCTTGAGTTCGTATTTGCCGAGCTTGCTCATGCGGTCAATGCGGATGCCTGATTGCGAAGGAACGACAGATTACACTGAAAGCGCTGCGGAAAACATCGACCGTTCAGTCGATGCGCAAACCGGCGATGGTCGGCGTGAGCTCGATGTATTTGGCGACTTCGCGCGCGAGAAAACCGCGGAATGCCGCCGGCCCGTTGCCGTCGAGTTCGAAGCCTTCGCCGGCAAGAAACTCCGACACCTCGCGCGTGCGCAGGGCGCCGGCGATGGCGCCGCTGAGTCTGTCGACGATGGCGGCGGGTGTGTGGCGCGGTGCCAGTACGCCGTACCACGAGGTGTATTCATAACCGGGCGCGCCGCCTTCGGCCACCGTTGGCAGTTCTGGAAACGCGGCCGCACGTTTCGCCGTGCTCACCGCCAGCGCGCGCAGGCGGCCGGCTTTCGCGTGCGGCAGCACCGACAGCGGGCCGGTGAAAAGAATGGGTGTTTCGCCGCCGACCACCGCCAGCAGCGCCGCCGATCCTTTGTATGCGATGTGCGTGAGGTCGATCTTCGCCAGCTTCTTCAGCAACTCGCCGGCGAAATGGCTGGTCGAGCCGATGCCGGCCGAGGCGTAATTGAGCTGGCCGGGCTTCGCGCGTGCCAGCGCAATCAACTCCGGCACCGATTTCACCGGCAGTGACGGATGCACGACGAGAATGAACGGGATCTTCGCGAACAGCGTGACCGGTTCGAAATCGTAGAGCGGATCGAACGGCAGCTTGCCGCGCCGCACGCCGGCGTTGATGGCGTGCGTGCTCGACACCCACAGTATCGTGTAACCGTCGGGCGTTGCTTTTGCAACGATGTCGGTACCGATGATGTTGCTCGCGCCCGGCCGGTTGTCGACGACGACGCGCTGGTTGAAGGTTTCCGACAGCTTGTTGGCGAGCAGGCGCACGGTCGCATCGGCGCCGCCACCGGCGAGTACGGGGGTGACGAGACGCAATGGACGGTTAGGGTAGTCCGTCGATGCAGCGGTAGCATGGCCGGCAATCAGCAGAGTCGCAACGAGAATGATGGTTCGTGTTGGTCGAACAATACGGGGCATATTCAGTTTCGGCATTTGCACGAACAGAACTCTTTGGTAGGGTGCGCAACGCGCACGCGAGCGACTGTTGAATGGTGCGCAGTGCGCACCCTACACCTGCAGACGATTTTGTAGCCCGGAATACGCTACGCTCCTTCCGGGCTACGGGTCAACGCGTCAATTGCTGGCGCAGCCATTGCCACGCCGCCGGCCCCCATTCACGCTCGTTCTTGGCCGCGATATGGCCGTCGTCCGGATAGACGCGCGCGACGCGACCGTCGGCGGGGCCTGATTCCAGTGCCAGATACAGATTGCCGATCGGGGTGAGGTGATCGATCTTGCCGTTGACGAGAAACATTGGCATCGTCAGTTTGTCGAGCAGGCCGTTGTCTTTGAGCGACCAGCGCAGGAACTCCTTGCGCTGTTCTGCCTCGCTCATTTCGGTGATGACAGGGCGCGTGCCGCGCGGGCCAAACCAGTTTTTCTTGGCGCGTTCCACCGCGGCCATGCGCAATTCCTTGCGCTCTTCATCGGTGCCCCAGTAACCGACGCCGCCGGGCGCGCAGGAAATCAGCGCCTTGATGCGCTGGTCGTGCGCGGCAAGACGCATCACCCACAATCCGCCGCGGCTCACACCGAAGGCGCCGAGGCGGTTGCCGTCGATCTCGGGACGTTTCTGCAAAGCGTCGAGCGCCGATTGCCACGCCACCACCGATTCAGGCGCATGTGCGAACGAGGTCTGTCCAGTGCCGGGTGCATCGACCACCAGTGCGGCCATGCCTTCGTTCATTGCGCCGTCGGCATATTTCTCGCGGTCTTCCTTGTACATGTCGCCGCCGCACATCACGAGCACGGCCGGCACCTTGTTGGCGGCCGATGCGCCTTTCGGCAGACGCAGATAACCGACGGCCTCATGGCCGTCGCGCGCCACCTTGATGACTTCATGCGTACCGTCGCGCAATTCAACGGTGCGGCGGAAACAGTCGAGGTAACGGTCGTAAGATTCTTTCTTGATCGCGCTCATCTCCGGCGGACAGATCGGCGAGCCGGAGTGATAGGGCGCGGGGAAACGCGCCAGGCTGTAATAGGTCTTGGCATGGATGAAGCCGTTGCGCGCCGCCGCTTTGTCGCCGCGTTTCAGCGCTTCTTCGGCTTGCTTGACGAATTTTTCCGCGACAGCGCTCCACGCCGGCACCCAGTCTTCATCTTCGGTACCTTGCAGTGTGGCGACGGTGTCGAGCATCGGTTGCAGGTCGTCGACCAGATTGAACCAGCGGCGGTAGAAGCCGCCGATGGCGACGACGAACGGATCTTCGTCGGCGCGAATAGGTAGTGCCGCCATCTGGGCGGCTTTATCAACGGCCATGCTGTTCTCCCCTTGATTTGGATAGCTGCCGCGCGCGATCTGTCGGCGCGGGCAAGGCGTGAACATACGGCGCGCCTGCGATTCTGTAAAGGGCGGGCACCGCTGTGGTCGCTGGCGACGCCTGTCGATTCGCGGTAGATTGCCGCCTGCGACAAGGGGGAGACAATGCAACGCAGTGGTGCATGGTGTGTACTGGCGATGTTGATCTGCGCGCCCTGCGTTGCGGGTGCGCAGGCTTATCCGTCGCGCCTGATCCGCATCATCGTGCCTTTCACGCCCGGCGGGCCGCAGGACGTCAACGCGCGCCTGATCGGACAAAAACTCACCGAAGCCTGGGGCCAGCCGGTGGTGGTCGAGAACCGCGCGGCCGCCGGCGGCATCGTCGCCACCGAATTTGTGACGAAGGCGGTGCCCGATGGCTACACGCTGCTGATGGGCAACCCGACACCGCTCACCATCGCGCCCAGCCTCTACGACAAGCTTGGCTACGACCCGCTGCGCCAGCTTGCGCCAGTGATCCTCGTCACGCAGACAGCCAGCGTGTTCGTCGTACATCCAAGCGTGCCGGCTAAAAACATCAGGGAACTCGTCGCGCTGGCGAAAACAAAACCCGGGCGCCTGATCTATGGCACCTCGGGCATCGGCTCGACGGGACATCTCACCATCGAGCTTTTCAGCACACTGACTGGCGTGACGATGACGCACGTGCCGTACAAGGGCGCCTCGCAGGCGATCAGCGATATGATCGCCGGGCAGATCGATCTGCGGATGTTTCCGATCCCGGTGACCATTCCGCTGGTGAGAGACCGCCGCGTGCGGCCGCTCGGCGTGACTTCATTGCAGCGTTTTCCCTTGCTGCCCGAGGTGCCGACCATTGCCGAGCAGGGCCTGCCCGGCTTTGAATCGACCAACTGGAACGGTATCCTTGCGCCGGCCGGCACGCCGCGCGAGATTGTGATGAAACTGCACGATGAAATCGCGCGCCGCGTGCTCGCGCCCGAAGAGCGTGACAAACTCCTGCGCGACGGTTACGAAATCAGCGGGCTCGGGCCCGAACAATACGCGGCCTTCCTGCGCGCCGAAACGGCGAAGTGGGCGAAGGTCATCAAGATGGGCAACGTCAAGGCGGAGTGATGATGAAACTTTCAAGTGCAATGACACTGGCAGGTATGGCGATCGGCACGGTTTCGGTGTGTGCCGCCGACTATCCGGACCGTCCCATCCGCATGATCGTGCCGCAGGCGCCGGGCAGCGCCTCCGACACCGTGGCGCGCCTGATTGCCGCCGAACTGACGCCGCGGCTCGGCCAGCAGGTCGTGGTCGACAACCGGCCCGGCGGTGCGCTGATGATCGGCATGGAAATGACGGCGCGCGCCGCGCCCGACGGTTACACCATCGGTTATGCGCCGGTCGGCGGGCTTGTCATCAGTCCGAATGTTTCCGGCAAGCCGCCGTTCGACGTCAACAAGGATTTCGCCGCCATCATCATGACGGCGTTCAACACCATGCTGCTCGCAGCGAACCCGAACCTGCCGGTGAAAAACATCCGCGAGCTGATCGATTACGCCAAAGCCAATCCGACGAAATTGTCGAATGCCTCGTCGGGCAACGGCACGCCGGGCCACGTCGGCATGGAACTCTTCAAGCTGATGACCAACACGCAGATCGTGCACATTCCGTATAAAGGCGGCGCCGCAGGTATCACTGCCACGATCTCGGGCGAAGTGCAGTTGATGATGGAAAGCCTGAATTCGATCAC
>JANXSE010000218.1 GCA_025356695.1 Betaproteobacteria bacterium | reverse complement strand
AGGAGGAAAACAGCGCTCCCGCGAAAGCAGGAGCCCGGGAATCCGGATTTCAACTGACGCAAAAACACCGGATGCCTGCCTGCGCGGGCATGACGTTACCGGTAGATCGCGCAAGCGGAATTACGCGCCGCTCACCGCCTTGAGCTGGGGAGCCGAGCGAAAATTGTAGAGCTTGCGCCAGTCTTCGAGCGATTTCTTCTGCGGGCCCGAATAGAGCAACTTGCGGCTCGCCTGCAGACCGATCGACCTGTACAGATCGCTCATGCCTTCTGCGGTCTTCAGCAGCACCGCATTGCAGTCCATGATCAGTACACCGTCGACTTCATTGATTTTTTCACGGCGAATAATCGAGTTCACTGTTGCGCAGGCCGCCAGAATAACTTCGGCGCCCTGCTCGCCCAGACGTTTGCACTCTTTGATGAAACGCTCTGTCATCTGGCCCGGATCGCTGAAACCCTTCTGCACTTCGTTGAAATCGATGCCGAGGTCGCCAAACGGCACGTGGCGGTCTTTGAGACCGTATTCAAAGGCCTTGCGGTCGTAGTACTGCGACTGCTTCTTGTGGAACGCGACGCCGGAGAATTTCGAACCGTACATGCACGCGGCCAGCATCGACGCTTCGCCCAGGCCCATCACCGGAATCTGCACGACTTCGCGCGCTTCCTGCATCGCCGGATCGAGAAAGCAGCCGATCGCCACCGCGTCGTAACCCTGATCCTGTGCCTGCATGATCTTGTTCAGGACGCCACCGGGGCCGTAGCTATTGATGGCAACCACTGCGTTGTAGTGGAGATCCATTGAGCCGTCATCAACGCCGTTGATGTGAATTTCGGTATCGGGGCGTTTGACGCCGTTCAGATGCGCGGTCAGCGCATTGCGGTAATCGTGCAAACGATGAATGGGCGTGCTGCTCTGCCACCAGATTTTCATGACAATCCTCTCGAAGTTTTCGTGCCAAATTATACTGGACTTCTCCGGTGGCAGTCCCCGGGGCGGAACCTGCATTTGTGGCGCAGGCGCCCCACCTGCGTCAATACACCATCGCACCAAGATAGCGTGGTTCTTCGCGCAGACGGGGCCGCCTGCGCCACTTATTCCGGACGCGCTTTAGAGGCGCGCACCACCTTGCCCCAGCGTTCTATTTCGGAAGCGAGCAGTTTGCGGAAAAAATCCGGCGATTCGGCGAGCGGATCAGCGCCGAGTTGTGCCAGGCGCGCGCGGAAATCGTCTTTCTGCACCGCCTTGACGATCACGCCGTTTAGCGTCGCAACGACGTCCGCCGGCGCGCCTGCCGGCAATAACACGCCATACCAGGTTTCGGTGACGAAGCCGGCCAAACCGCCTTCGATCATCGTCGGCAGTTCCGGCAGTAGCGGCGAGCGTTTTTCACTGGTAATGCCCAGCGCGCGTATGCGGCCCGGCGTCATCAGCGGTTGCGAGGCAGGAATATTGTTGAACGAAAAATCCACCTCGCCACTGGCCAGCGCTGTCATCGATGGCGCACTGCCTTTGTACGGGATGTGCGTCATGTCGACATTGATCATCAACTTCAACATTTCGCCCGACAGATGTTGTGTGCTGCCACTGCCCGATGAAGAAAAGTTAAGCTTGCCCGGGTTCTTTTTCGCTACCGCAATGAATTCGCGCACCGTTTTCGCCGGATACGAAGGATGCACCAGCAAGAGGTTCGGGCTGGTTGCGAACACCGCCGCCGGCGTGAGATCTTTGACCGGATCGTAATTGAGTTTGGGATAGAGGCTGACGTTAACGCCTAATGCCGCCGAACTCAGGAAAACCGTGTAACCATCGGCGGGCTGCTTGATGAAATACTCGACCGCGATATTCTGCGCCGCGCCGGCGCGATTTTCGACTACCACCTGCTGGCCGGTCGCCTCGGTGATCTGCTGCGCGATCAGCCGCCCCATGATGTCGGTACCGCCGCCTGGCGCGTAGCCGACGATCATTTTGATCGGTTTTGATGGATAACGTTGCGCCGCTGCGGGCAATGCCGCTAGAGACAAAACACCGACTGCGACTGCAACAAAGCGTATCTTCATGCTTTCTCCGATAGAAATCGATGGCTTATGGCGCCACTGTTCAATGCCTGCGTTTCGCGATAGATTACCGCTTCCCCGCGACGGCAGCACGCAAAACAGTAACCGCCGGGCGAGCCCTGCATTTTCCAGCAGCTACTTACCGACCATCCGCAGAGAGGACAGAGCATGATTTACGAAGTCAGAACCTATAACGTCAAGCCCGGCAATATTCCCGAAGTCGAAAAGCGTTTCGGCGAAGCCTACGAGAAGCGCAAGGAGTTGTCGCCACTGGCTGCGTTCTGGCACACCGAAATTGGTACGCTCAACCAGATCATCCACGTCTGGGGTTACAAAGACCTCGCCGAACGCGACCAGATCCGCACCGAAGCGGTGAAGCGCGGCATCTGGCCGCCGAAAATAGGTGAATTCCTGCTCGAACAGAAATCGGACATTTTCATTCCATTCGCGATTTCACCGGAATTGAAGCCCAGCAGCTTCGGCCCTTTCTACGAAATGCGCACCTACACGTACGAAAGCGGTGAACTGCCGATCATCATGAAGGCGTGGGAAAGCGCCATCGCAGATCGCGTCAAGGTCACGCCGGTCACCGCCGTCTGGTATTCCGAATTGGGCGGCCTCAACCGGTTCGTGCACATCTGGCCGTACAAGGATCTTAATCAGCGCGACGAAACGCGCAAGAAGATGATGGCTACCGGCAACTGGCCGCCGTCGGCCAAAGCCAAGAAAGAAGGCGGCCGCGGCTACCGTCTGCTGGCGCAGGAAAACAAGATCATGCTGCCGTCGGCGTTTTCGCCGCTGCAATAACGATCAAGCGCGTGTGATTATTCCAGTCGAATACCCGACTGCTTGATCACACGCGCCCACTTCGCGGCTTCGGTGCGAAACAGCGTCATGAAATCTTCCGGATTTCCCGCTACAACTTCGGTGCCTTCCGACGCAAGGCGTTGCCGCACATCGGTCGGCGTCAGCGCGCGCGCCATTTCCTGATTCAGTTTTGCAATCACATCGGCGGGCGTTGCGGCCGGCGCAAAAACGCCGTACCAGGAACTTGCCTCGAATCCCGGTACGTGCTCGGCCACCGTCGGCACATCAGGCAGTACTGCGGCGCGCTCTTTGCCACTGACGGCAAGCGCGCGCAGCTTGCCGGCGCGCACATGCGGCAACGTCGGCAATATGGTGCCGAACATCCACGTCACCTGCCCGCTGATTAAATCAATAGTTGCCGGACCCGCGCCTTTGTATGGAATATGCGTCATCTCGACGCCGCCCATGATTTTCAGCAACTCGCCAGCAAGATGCGTCGCCGCGCCGCTGCCGCCGGAAGCAAAGGTAATCTGGCCGGGCCGCGCTTTGGCGAGGTTGATGAGGTCACGCGTGTTGCGCACAGGAATCGATGGATGCACGACCAGTACATTGGGGGAAGACACGGCCTGCCCGACCGAAGCGAAATCGCGCAGCGTATCGAACGGCAGTTTCGGCATCAGACTTGGATTCGCAGCGTGGCTGGTTGACACCATCAACAGCGTATAACCATCGGGCGCGGCTTTGGCGACGATGTCGGTGCCAATCACGGTGCCGCCGCCGGGCCGGTTATCGACAATGGTTTGCTGCCCCCACGCTGCGGTGTAACGTTGGCCTATCATGCGCGCCAGTATGTCGTTCGGGCCGCCCGGCGTAAACGGCACCACGATGCGGATAGGTTTGGCCGGAAATGTCTGTGCGAACGCCGGACCTGCCAGCAGCACAGCAAGCGCAATCGCCGCGCGCATGGCGGTTAATTCAACGCCAGCACGGCGGCAAAAAGATTCGCAATCGTCTCGCGCTGGATGCCGCGCGTGATGAATACCAGCCGCGAACGTTTCTCTTCACCCGGCCATGCCGCCAGCGTGACCGGCGGATGGAACAGATGCTGCACACCCTGTATCACTACCGGACCGGCTTCGTCTTCAACATTGACGAGGCCTTTGACGCGCAGCAGATCGGCGCCGCGCAACGAAGTCAGCAATTCGACGCAGCGTTCGAAGGTCGTACGTTTGAACGGTTTGTCGAACCACAGGGTGAAGGTCACGATATTGTGGGTATGGCCGTGTTCTGCGTGCGCATGTTCGTGGTCGTGCGCATCCGCCGGTCCCAGCCAGCGATCCACCACTTCGGGCGTAACGCGCGAGCGGTCGAGCCCCACTGAGAGCAGAAAATCCGGCTCGACCGCACCCTGCACGGTAACCGTCATGCGCGCCGTCGGATTGATCGCCTTCAACTCCGCTTTCAACTTCTCAATGGTCTGCACATCGGTCAAATCGGATTTGGTAATAACGAGGCGATCCGCTACTGCGGCCTGCTTGACCGCTTCGACCGTGTGCGTCAACTGGGTCGCGCCCTGGGCGCCGTCAACCAGCGTGATTACGCCATCGAGACGATAAAGCTCCGACAGCGCGGGATCGTTGCTGATCGCCTGCATCACCGGCGCCGGATCGGCCAACCCGGTGGTTTCGAGTATCACGCGCTCAAAGTTCGCCATCTGACCGGAACGCCGCGCCAGAAACATATCGCGCAATGCAGTTTCCAGATCGCCGCGCACCACACAGCAGACGCAGCCGTTATCAAGCAGCGTCACCGATTCGGCAATGTTCTGCACCAGATCGTGATCGACACCGACTTCGCCGTATTCATTGATGATGACCGCAGTGTTCGCCGCCTGCGGCGTCGCCAGCAACGCGTTGAGCAGTGTGGTCTTGCCGCTGCCAAGAAATCCGGTGATTACTGTCATCGGTATGCGGCTGCGCAAAAGATCGCGGCCGCTGCTGGTTGTTGCCATGGTGCTGACCTCTCAAAAAAATCGTGACCCCCGCTTGAACGGGAGCCATGGATTTTATTCCTGATTCGGGTTTATGACCCGCGGGATACCCGCGAGTTCAAAAACGACGCCGCGAACCGCGCCGTGACTTAATCTACTTTCGCGCCGGTTTCCTTGACGAGCTTTGCCCACTTCGCGATTTCCTCGCGTATGTACTTGGCGTACTGCTCGGGCGTATTGCCGGCCGCGGTATCGTAGAACGCGCCGGACAGGCGCTGCATCAAATCCGGTTGCTTGAGCGCACGCGAGGCTTCCGCATTGATCTTGGCAACGATTGCCGGCGGCGTGCCGGCGGGCGCCAGCAGACCGTTCCAACCGATCACTTCATAGCCGGGCAAACCGGATTCGGCCAGCGTCGGCAACGCCGGCGCCAGCGGCGTACGCTGCGCGCTCGAAACGCCCAGCCCGCGCACCTTGCCGTTCTGCACTTGCGGCAGCGCAATCGAGGTAATCGCAAACATGATCTGCACTTGACCGCCGACGACGTCGATCAGCGCCGGTGCCGCATTCTTGTACGGCACATGCAGTATGTTCACACCCGCCATCGACTTGAACAACTCGCCAGCAAGATGCGGCGGCGTACCGTTGCCGGACGATGCATAAATGAGACTGCCCGGTTTGGCCTTCGCCAGCGCCACCAGTTCCTGCACGGTCCTGGCGTTGACCGACGGATGCGTCAACAGCACGAACGGTGCCGACGCGCAAAACACCACCGGCGAGAAATCCTTGATGAGATCGAACGAGCCGGGTTGCATCACCGCATTGATCGTATAAGCAGCACTCGCCAGCAACATGGTGTAACCATCGGCATTCGCTTTAGCCACCATTTCACCGGCAACCACACCGCCGCCGCCGGGCCGCGTTTCGACGATCACCTGCTGCCCCCAGGCCTCGATCAGTTTTTGCCCGACCAGACGGCCAACGATGTCCGGTCCCGGACCGACGATGATGCGCATCGGCTTGCTCGGGAACGATCGCGCTGCATCGCCGACCTGCGCGAAAACCGGCAACGACAATGCCAACGCAGGAAAAATCAGATTAACTGCGCATTTCATATTGCCTCCTCGCATAATCGCAAGCTACAGCTAATCGGGACGCGCGCCGGAATCGAGCACCGCTTTGCGCATTTTTACTGTTTGTAGCTGCAAATAGTCGGCAAGTCCCTGCTGTGTCGAACTGATGGGTTCGGCACCCAGCGTAGCAAGCCGTTCGCGGAATTCCGGCGTTTTGATTGCGTTCAAGATTGCGGCGTTGAGCTTGTCCAGTATGACAGGCGGCACGCGTGCCGGCGCAAACAAACCATACCAACCGATGAACTCGTAGCCTGGAACCGTTTCCGCGATCGTCGGCAGATCCGGCACCAGCGAGGAACGATTTGCGCCGGTGATGGCTAGCGCCTTGAGTCTGCCGGCTTTGACCGTCGGCAGTATGGCCGGGATGACCGAGAACACGATCTGCACCTGACCGGCCACCGCGTCCATCATCGCCGGTGTCACGCCTTTATACGGAACGTGCAGGATGTTGATGCCGGTCATGCTCCTGAAAATTTCGGCGGATAAATGCGGCGGCGAACCCGAGCCGCCGGAGCCATAACGCAACTCACCCGGTTTTGTTTTCGCGTACTCCACCAATTCCCTGACCGAAGCGACCGGCAGCGAGGGATGAACGCCGAGCACGAACGGCGTAGATCCCAGCATGCTGATCGGCGAGAAATCCTTGGTCAAGTTGAAAGGCAGTTTTTCGTACATGACTGAAACGATGACAGCCTGCGATGTGACGATCACCAGAGTATGGCCGTCGGGCGCGGACTTCGCTGCGATTTCGGCACCGATGATGCCGCTGGCGCCGGGCCGCGTGTCGACGATGACCTGCTGGCCCCAGGCCTCGGTGAATTTCTGGCCGATCAGGCGCCCGATAATATCGGGCCCCGACGCCGGAGAACTCAAGGCGATGATACGGATCGGCCGCTGCGGATACTGCGGCGCATCCGCAGCGAACGCAGTGCCTGCATGAAGCTCGGCGAATGCAATGATTACCAGGCAGGACTGCCGCAGCATATCGATCAGGCTCATGCGTCCACTCCTCGAGTTCCGGGACGTCTCGCGCAATTCAGCGTTGCGGCCCGCGACGTCCCGTATTTTTGGCCCGGTACAATCCGCCGTCGCCGGCAGTCAGGTAAAGGCTGGTAAGGCCGTCGTCGCCGAACGCGCAATGCATCGGCATGTCTGCAGGCGCCGGATGCGTTTCCAGTATCGTGCCGGCCGGTGAGATCACGTAGATCACCGGTCCGCCGCCGGCCTTTTTCCAGCCCGCGCAAGCGAGGATGTTGCCGTCGCTGTCGACGCACAGGCCTTCGATGCCGCGCTCGTTGACCATGAATGTGACCAGCGATTTGCCCGAGCTGACGCTGCCGTCCGCTTTGACCGGATAGGCGAACAACTGCGGCACGTCGCCGCGCTCGATATCGCCGTCCGCGACGTACAGCGTCTTTCCGTCCGGAGACAGCGCCAGCGCACGCGGCCCGTGCGTGTCGTGCGTGATTTGCCGCATTTTCCATTGCTTGCCGGCGCGCTCGAGACACAACACCGAGGCATGATCGAGAAACGGATAGACCGGCGGACCGAACGGCGGCATGCTGTTATAGGTATCGGCAAACAATACGCGGCCTTTGCCGTCGACGATGACGTCGACGGGCTGGTTGTGGTGCTTGCCGTCGAGCAGTTCTTCGGGCGACGCCGTCGATCCGTCGTTCAGGAAATGGATCACGCGGCGCCCGCCTTCCTGCGCGCCGAATACCGAGCCGTCCGCCGCGACGGCGATGCCGTTGGTGCGTCCGGTGTACTTGCGGAAAACGTCCGCCTTGCCGCTCGCCGGATCGAAACGCATGATGCGCTCTTCGAGCACTGCGCTAAACAACATGCCTTTGCCGTCCCACGCGAGCCCGCCGGTCCGGCCCTTGAACGGGCCCGCTACTTTTTCAAATTCCCAGGTCATAATTTCCTCCGTTACCGCGACGGCACGCCGGCGATGTTCAGCCGAGTGCGCAACACGGAACCGATCATGGTGATATAAAGCGATTTCCAATCGTCATCGCCCCACGCGATATTGGTCGGATGGTGGCCCGGCGTTTTGATGCGGACCAGCACCTTGCCCGACGGGTCGTGCACCCAGATGCCGCCCGGCGCCGTGCAATAGACGTTACCTTCGACGTCGCACTTCATGCCGTCGGGCACTCCGCGCTCGGGGCCCGTGTATTGATAAAAAACCCGTCCCTTGCCGGTGGTGCCGTCGGCTTTAACGTCGTAAACGCGGATCACACGCTCGCGGCTGCAATTCACGTACAGCAGCTTTTCGTCCGGCGAAAAACAAAGTCCGTTCGGATAGACCGAATCCTCGTTCACCACCGTCATCTTCTTTCCGTCCGGCGAGATACGGAAAACCGGCTGCGTGTCGATATAACGCTGCAGGTCGGTGCCGGTCATACCGACGTTCAATAACCCGCCCGGTGGATCGGTAAACCAAATCGAGCCGTCCGACTTCACGACGATGTCGTTCGGGCTGTTGAGCTTCTTGCCTTCCCACTTGTCAGCCAGCGTGGTCCACGAACCGTTCGGCTCGAGGCGAAATACCGTGCGCCCGCCCCAGCCGGCGACCAGCAGCCTGTTTTCGAGATCGAGCGCCAAGCCGTTGGCCTTGACCGACGGCTTGAGCACTACCTCCTGTCCCGACTTCGGTTTCCACTTCCAGATCGTGTCGCCAATGATGTCGGTAAAAAAGAACTGCTTGTTGCGCGCATCCCAGACCGGGCCTTCGCCGAACAGGATGTCGCGCGCGATGATATCGAGCGGCGGGTTCTCGCCGACGATGCGTTCCGCCCCCGGCGCCTGCAGGTCAATCTCTATTTTCAATTCATCCAGCGATCCGTGCATCATCTGATGTTCCTTTCACGTTCCACGTCAAAATTAATGGCCACTCCCCGCGCCTCCCGTCCAGGTCTTCGGCGAAAACGCGCGATGATGCGTGACCGCGTCGATCACCACCGGACGATTTGCCTTCAATGCAGTGGCGAGCGCCGCCTTCACTTCTGCCGGTGTTTCGGCGCGTAAGCCCATCACGCCCAGCGACTCGGCGACCTTGGCGAAATTCATTTTGTTGAAACCCCACATTTCGTGACCGCGTTCCTGCGGGTCGCCACCATAGGCTTTGTCAAAGTGAGGAATCTCCTGATTCAGCGCCGCATTATTGTTGACGACGACAATCAGGTTTATGCCGTAACGCGCGGCGGTCTCGAGTTCAGCGAGGTGATAATAAAAACCGCCGTCGCCGGTAAAGCAGATCACCGGCGCATCCGGCAGCCCGCACTTTACACCCAAGGCACCGGGGAAACCCCAGCCCAGTGATCCAGCGCAGCGAATCAGGCGTTGTCCTGGTTTGGTGAAATCGATCATGGTGCCGGCCCAGATACCCGAGTGACCGGTATCGCAGACGACGATGCCGTTCTCCGGCAACGCTTCGGTGATCTCGCGGCAGACGCGTTCGGGGCGCATCGGCACTTCGTCCGAATTGACCTGCGCCGCCACCGCATCGCGAAACTCCTTCTTCAACTCGTCAACGCGCTTCAACCAGCCGGCGTGCTTGTTCTTGCCGCCGCCCGCTGCGAGCATTTGCTGCAACACGGTTTTCGCGTCGCCGAGCAAAGCCAGTTCGGTCGGATAATTGCGGCCGATTTCGGCCGCGTCGATATCGAGATGCATGACGCGTGTACCGATTTTCGGCACCTGCCAGCGTGCCGTGACCTGGCCGCCTGCATGGCTGCCAATGAAAAACACCAGGTCCGCTTCGCCGACTGACTTGTTCGCGCTAGTACGCGAATAGGTGCCGACCACGCCAACCGACAATGGATTGGTATCAAGGATCGCGCCTTTGCCATTCAATGAAGTCGCCACCGGTATCGAAAGTTTCTCGGCGAGCGCCACCACTTCGGCTTGCGCACGTGACCACACAACACCCCCGCCGGCGACGATGATCGGGCGCTCGGCCGCGTCGAGCAGTTTAATCGCGGCTTCAACTGCAGCCGCATCGCCGGCAGGGCGGAACGGCGGAACCTGCTTGTAACGCTCTTCGACGATCAGATTGAGATCAGCTTCGGCGTTTGCGACTTCGGCATGATGACCACGCATTTCCAGATGCACCGGGCCCGGGCAACCGGTGGTCGCTTCGCGAAACGCCTGACGCATCAGATCGGGCAGGCGATCGACTGCATCGACGTGCGCATTAAATTTAGTCGTGGGTTCGAACTGCGCGTAGTCCTCGATCTCCTGATAAGCATGGCGATGACGCGCCAGCGGCGCCGGGCCGCCAGTCAGTGCGATCACTGGTGAACTCGCGAGGTAGGCATCCTTCAGACCCGCCGCAAGATTGGAGCCGCCGACATGCTGCGCCATGCAGACGCCGGGTTTCAATGCGGCGCGCGCATAACCGTCGGCCATATAGGCAGCGGCTTTTTCACCGTGCGTCATCACGCGCTTGATGCCCCAGCCTTCCATTTCAACCAGAGTCTCGAGCAGCATCTGCGGCACATAGAACACATGCGTAACGCCATAGCCGCGAATCGCTTCGGCGACAAAACGCATACCAGTCATTTTCGGCATGAAACTTCCTCTCTTTCGAAAACGCGTTCGGGAAACGCGCGATGGTTTGATATTTTTATTGCAAGCGCGCAAACGCAGGATGAATCGAACAGCTGACAGTCGATGCTAACAAACGCCCCCTGCGAATTCAACCGCGCATCACGGCGGATACAGCACTTGCCGCGCAGCCCCGGACCGGCAACAATGCGCTGCCCGTCTCGTCCGGAACCGCCATGCAAAAACTGATAACACTCTGCCTTACCATGCTCGTCGCCACAGCCGCCGACGCCGCCGATTACCCGGGCCGGCCGCTGCGCGTAATCGTCGCCAATGTGCCGGGCAGTGGCGTTGATGTACTGACAAGAATCGTGACGACACGGCTCGGCACCGAACTCGGTCAGCACATCGTCGTTGATAATCGTATCGACAGCCGTCCCGGCGCCGGCACGGCTTACGGCATGGATATCGGCAGGAACGCCATGCCCGACGGCTACACACTGGTCAGCGCGGCGACCGCCTCGCTCGCCATCGCACCGCTGATCTACCGCAAAAATCCGCAGTCGATACTCGACGACTACGAACTCATTTCGCGTTTCGCCATCACACCGAACCTGTTGGTGGTGACGCCGGCGTTGCCGCTGCAGACCGTTGCCGACCTCGTCGTCTGGAGCAAAGCGCAGCCGCAGGTCAAAATGGCCTCGGGCGGTAGCGGCTCGCAAAACCACCTGGCCGGCATGCTGCTGACGACGATGGGAAAATTTCCCGCCGTGCACGCCCCCTACCGCGGCAGCACCGCGCCGATCGCCGCGGTGATGAGCGGCGAAGCGCAATGGACCATCACACCCGCGCCGTCGGTATGGCCGTTGGTGAAAACCGGACGCCTGCGCGCACTTGGCCACAGCCTGCCGAAACGCACACCGCTGCTCGGCAATCTGCCCGCCGTCGCTGAAACCATACCCGGCTACGATTACAGCGGCTGGTTCACGCTGATCGCACCGAAGAGCACGCCGAAACCCGTGCTCGAAAAATTGCGCACTGCTTTGCACAAGGTACTGGTGCGTAATGACGTCATCGATGCCTTCGCCGGGCAAGCCAGCGTGACTGCCGGCAACACGCCCGCCGAATTCCGCCGACTGATACTGAGTGAGCAAGCCAAGTACGCCGAAGTCGTGAAAGCCGCAGGGCTCAAGCCCGATTAGCCCGGCGCAAGCTTGCTGCGCCCGCGCACACCCGCTACTCTGCGCTCTATGAAAGTCACGCCCTGCTGCATGCTTGCTCTCGTAGCCTGCGCCGCCACCGGCGCTGATTATCCGGCGCGACCGATACGCCTGATCGTCACTAATGCGCCGGGTAGCGCTGTGGATGTGCTGACCCGCCTCGTTGCAGTACGCCTCGCAGTCGAACTCGGCCAGCAGGTCGTCGTCGACAACCGCCCTGGCGCCGGCAGTGCCGTCGGCATGGAAATCGGCAAGAACGCCGCACCAGACGGTTACACCTTCGTCAGCGCACCGACTGCGGCGCTCGCCGTCGCACCGCTGATACATCAAAAGCGCCCGCACGAAATCATCAACGACTACGAATTCATTTCGCTGTTCGCCATTACACCCAACGTGCTCGCCGTGCATCCGGCGCTGCCGATCAAAACCGTCAGCGATTTGATTGCCTACAGCAAAGCGAAACAAGGGCAAACCAATATGGCGTCTGCCGGCCCCGGATCGCAAAGCCATTTGACGGGCGTACTGCTGGCGACGCTCGGTAAATTTCCCGCCACGCATATTCCATACAAAGGCGGCGGCGCATCGGTCGCTGCAGTGGTGGCCGGCGAATCGCAGTGGACCATGACACCGGCGCCGGCCGTCTGGTCGCTGGTTAAAAGCGGGCGATTGCGCGGCATCGGCCACAGCCTGACCAAACGCACGCCGCTGCTCGGCGATCTGCCGGCGGTTGCCGAAACCATCCCCGGTTACGACTACAGCGGCTGGAACGGATTGATTGCACCGCGACACACGCCAAAGCCTGTGCTCGACAAAGTGCGCACCGCGTTGCTCAAGGTTCTCGCTCATACTGAAGTCAAGGATGCGATGGCTGAACAGGCCACTGAAGTCACCACTAATACGCCCGCCGAGTTCCGCACACTGGTGCAGAACGAACTCGTCAAATACGGTGAGGTCGTCAAGGCGGTTGGCCTGAAAGCGGATTAGTACTTGGCGTCGTGCGACGAGAACGCAATCGTGCACGGCTTGTTCGACCGGTTGCTCCACGCATGATTAGTGCCGCGCTGCACGACGGTGTCGCCCGCCTTCAACTGCACTTCTTCAAGATCAAGCACCAGAGTAATCTCGCCTTCAATGACAAGGCAGAAGTCCAGCGTGCGCGTCTTCTGCATATAAAGATGCGGCGCTTTTGCTGAATATGTCGATGCGCCAGGTGAACCCATAGACGCAAAATAGGCCTGCACTTCTTTTGCACCGACCTTGCCTTTCCAGGCATCGTCGGGCGGAAACGTCACCATGCGGCAAACTGAACCGCCGGGCGGCGGCTCCAGCGTATGCGGAATGTGCAGCGTTTCAGTTACGCCCTTGATGCGCGCCGGTGTGCGGTCGGTAACCCAGATACGCGTTGAAGAAAACGCCGGCCGCGCCGGATCCGTGCGCACATCTGGCGACGGGCCATCGGCAATCGCTTTTGATTTGTCGTTTTCGTCGATGACAACGATGCGTCGAACTGGTTTGGTCATTTGCGTCTTCCTATTCGTCGAGCGGCGCGGCCATCATCACAAAGGCCATCTGGCTGCCAATGTTGCGATCCGACCACTGGTGCCAGCTGCCGACCTGCACCACCACGTCGCCGGGTGTCAGCACATGTTCGCCGGCGTCGGTGACCAGCACGCGCTCGCCCCACAGCATGACGCCGTAGTCAACGGTTTCGGATTTGTGGATGCGCGTGGTGTAGAGATTCTGTTTGCCGCGCTCCCAGGTGCCACCTGGCGTTTTGTTCGGCGCGTGTTCTGCGGTAATGTATTTGTCGGTACTCGCGTCATAGACCGGCGGCGCACAATCGGATTGCACGATGCGCAAACGCCCGCCGGTATCCGGCGGTTCGAAATGAAACGGCACGTCGCCGTCATCGCGGTCACCCGCAATCGGCGCGGGGCATTCGTCCCACAACCAGATGTCGGTCATGCCGGTGCCCTTCTTGAAGGTGTTGGCCTTGACGCCGGGCGCGGCGCTGTCGATCAGCACTTTTGAGCGGCCCTGCGCATCGACGCCGGTGACGACGCGGCGAACGGGTTTGATTCCGTTATTCATTGTGATCTGCCTCCCTGGTAAATCCGTTACTGCAATGCCACCGTCAGCAGCGTCGCACCCGCCGGAAATTTAACCGGCGCGTGTTCGGTACCGCGTTTGACGTAAATGAAATCCCATTCATCGAGCTTTTCGCCGCTGACCTCGGCGCTGCCGAACGCGACCAGCGCGCAGATCATCGACGGATCGGCGAGTGCGGCGCCCGGCGCAAAACGCACCGCTTTCAGCAGCAACTTGCCGACGCCGCGATCGACCAGCACTTTTTCCTCGATGCCTGAGGCCGTCTGCTTCCAGGCAATTTCATCGGCTTGAATCAGGCGGTAATGTTTCTCCGTGCCGAGTTTTTCGACTTCACTATGAAAGAAACTACCAACGAAGACGCTGAAGAGCTGGCAGCTGTCACGATAATCAAGCGGGCCATGCGGCTCGTTACTCGGTCCGAGTACAACATCAAGCGGTTTCAATTTGATGCCATCAACTACCGCGCTATGCTTGAGCAGAGTCGTTGCGTGCGCGCCGGGATGCGTGTGGCGCGGCTCGACAGAACCGACCGGGTAATCGATCAAACGCATGCACAATTCGTTTTCACGATCGTCGTAGTACATGCCGGCGCGGCTCGGCCAGCCGTCCACGTTCTTGCGTTCTTCCCAGACGATATCCACCTTATGCACGATTTTGTAGCCGCCGCTGTCTGCCATTTGAATTCTCCGTTGATTGACGCCGGCGCTTTATTGCTCGGCTTTGACGCCGGCTTCCTTAATCACTTTTTCCCAGCGCGCGATGTCTTCCTTGACGAATTCACCGAACGACACTGCGCTGCCGCCGACTGCATCAAGGCCGAGCTCGAACATGCGGTCTTTGACGTCCGGCAATTTGAGTATGCGGTCAAACTCCGCATTGAGTTTTGCCACCACAGCCTTCGGTGTTTTTACCGGAATGTGGATGCCGTTCCATGTGACGAAGTCCGCGCCGCCATAACCCGCCTCGGTAATGGTCTGCACATCGGGCAGCGCCGGATGACGCTTCTTGCCGGTCACCGCCAACGCGCGCAGCTTGCCGGCTTTGACCTGCGGCAAACCGCCCTGCATCACCGCGAACATCAGTTGCGCCTGCCCGGCAACAACATCGATGATCGCCGGCACTGTGCCTTTGTACGGAATCGACACGATGTCGATCTTCGCCGTCGACTTCAGCATTTCACAACCCAGATGCGCAGTGGTGCCCGGCCCCGAGTGCGCGCAGTTCAGCGTACCGGGCTTGGCTTTAGCCAGCGCGATCAACTCCGGCAGGTTCCTGACCGGCAGTGACGGCGGCACGATCACCAGAAATGAAATCGACGCCAGCAGACTTACCGGCGCAAAATCCTTTTCGAGGTTGTAAGTCGCCTTCGGATAAAGCGTGTGATTGATCGTGTAGGCGCCAGTGGTCAAGAGCAGCGTGTAGCCGTCGGGCTGCGCCTTCGACACCATGTCGGCAGCGATTAATCCGCCTGCACCGGGGCGCTGATCGACGACGACCTGCTGGCCCCAGTTGTCAGTGACCTTCTGGCCGACGATGCGCGCCAATATATCAGGGCCTGGGCCGACGATCAGGCGGATTGGTTTATCGGGATAACTCTGTGCCGCCGAAGCCTGCGCGACCAACAATGCGGCAATCACCACCATCAATTTTTTCATAGCGCTCCTCCAATCGGCTTGCGCACTACCCCTTGATCATTACGTCTGACTTACCCTTTCTGATACGAGTGGAAATCACGCGCCACCGGCGTCCATGGATGCGGTGCGATCGCATACATGTCGCTGACGACGTCGATGACCACCGGTTTGTTCATCGCGATGCCAGCCTTGATCGCTGCATTGATATCGCTGGCCTTCTCAACACGAATACCAACACAGCCGAAGCCTTCGGCGATCTTGGCGAAATTCACATCAGGGAAGCGCCACATTTCCTCGGCGCGTCCGCGCTGTTTGCCGCCATACGCGGCATTGTTCAGATTGATTTCCTGATTCAGCGCCGAATTGTTGTTGACCACGATCACTGCGTTGATGTTGTGACGGCGCGCCGTTTCGAGTTCGGCGATGTGATAGTAGAAGCCGCCGTCACCGGTGAAGCACACTACCGGCGAATCGGGCAGCGCGCATTTGACGCCGAGTGCCGCCGGGAAACCCCAGCCGAGCGAACCGGCGGTACGGAAGTAACGCTGAGTCGGATACTTCAGCTCGATGTAACGCGAGGTCCAGATACCAGCGTGACCGGTGTCGGATACGACCACGCCGTTGCGCGGCAGCGCCGCGGAAATTTCCTTGCAGATGCGTTCAGGGCGGATCGGTTCAACATCGGCGTCGCGCATCTCTGAGGTTTCGCCGCGCCATGCCGCCACCAGTTCCTGCGCGCGCTTGACCCATTGCACTGTCGCATCCGCGCGCTTCGGCGCCAGATTGATCAGATGACGCAGCGTCGTTTTCGCGTCCCCCAGTACCGACACCACGTTCGGGTAGTTGCGGCCGAGCTCGTTCGGATCAATGTCGAGCTGAATGACTTTGGTGCCAACCGGCGGGAACATCCAGTTGTTGGTGACCTGGCCGCCGGTATGGCTGCCGATAAAAAACGCGAGATCGCATTCGAGCAGCGTACGATTTGCGCAATCGCGCGAATAAGCGCCCGGCACGCCGACGTTGAGCGGATGGCTGTCTATCATCGCTGCTTTCGCATTGAGTGACGTCGCCACCGGTATGCCGAGCTTCTCGGCCAGTTCGACGATCTCTGCAGCCGCATCCGAACGCATCACGCCGCCACCGGCGACGATGACCGGACGTTTTGCCGCCAGCAATACCGCCAGCGCGTCCTTGACGCGCTGCATTTCCGGCTCCGGACGAAAGGCCGGCGCCTGCTTGTACATGACCTCGACCATGGGATTGAGTTCAGCTTCGGCCTCAGTGATCTGCCCGAGGTGGCTTTGAATACGCAAATGCACCGGCCCGGGCGCACCGGTAGTCGCCACACGAAATGCCTGACGCAGCAGATCGGGTAAACGCGTCACCACATCGACCTGCGCGTTCATCTTGGTCAGCGGATCGAATTGCGTGATGTCGTCGACTTCCTGATATGCATGTTTGTAACGCGACACCGGCGTCGGCCCGCCCGTAATCGCGATCACCGGCGCACCGGCCATATGCGCGTCGCGCAGGCCGGCGGCAAGATTCGAGGCGCCTATCATTTGCGCCATGCAGACGCCGGGCTTGCCGCTGGCGCGCGCATAACCATCGGCCATGTAGGCGGCAGCTTTTTCACCATGCACCATCACGCGCGCAATCGGCATGTCTTCCATCTCGGCAAAAGCCTTGAGCATGAAAGCCGGCACAAAAAAGATATGCGATACGCCGTAGCCCTGCATCATTTCGGCAAACAGCCGCGAGCCTGTCATTTTCGGCATTGCTGGACTCCTCCTGGATTCTTTCGCGCAAACGGAACTTGCCCGCCTGCATCTGCTCCACTTCTGACGAAGCGCCGACCGCAGCCTCCCGAGTGGATGCGTGTCAGTTTACGCCCCTCATAAGTATGTTATAAAAGAATCTTTAACTATTGTTCAATACGAATTCGTTATGGTGTATAAAAGATGAAAACGCGCTAAACACATGAATCTGACCCAGCTCCGTTACCTGCGCGGCATCGCCGAACAGGGCTTCAATATTTCCCGCGCAGCGACCGCCCTGCATACCTCGCAGCCCGGCATCAGCAAACAGATCCAGCTGCTCGAACGCGAAATCGGCGTTGATATTCTCGTACGCAAAGGCAATCGCATCGTCGGCGTGACCGAGCCCGGCCAGGCCATTCTCAATGTCGCGCGCCGCATGCTCGGTGACGCCGAAATCCTGCGCCGCATCGGCGAGGAATTTACCCAGCGCAAGAAGCGCCTGGTCGTCGCCACCACCCACATCTACGCGCGTTACGTGCTGCGCAGCGTAATCAAGGATTCGATGCGCCTGCACCCGGACGTACAACTCACGCTGCGTCAGGGCAGTCCGGCGCAAATCGCGCAGTGGGTTGCTGCCGGCGACGCCGACATCGGCGTTTCCAGCGAACCGCCGGAACCGATCCGCGCCATCGCACTGCTGCCCTGCTCGAGCCTGCAGCGCAGCGTAATCACGCGCACCGGGCATCCACTGCTGAAAGAAAAACGCCTCACGCTGGCGAAACTCGCGACCTGGCCGCTGCTGACGCTGGATCAGAGTTTTCCAGGCGGCGCTGCAGTGCTGCGCGCCTTCGGCAAAGCGCGCATCGAACCGAACATCGTCTTGAGCGCGATTGACGCAGACGTCATCAAAACCTATGTCGAACTCGGGCTCGGCATTGCGATACTGCCGTCGATCGCCTACGAACCCTCGCGCGACCGCCGTCTCGCCGCGATTAACGCCAGCCATTTGTTCGAACCGACTGTCACGCATATCGCGATACGCCGTGACAGCTATCTGCGTGACTACATGTACGATTTCATTTTGATGATCGCGCCGAACTGGGGGCGTGAGGCGATCGACCGCATGGTGAAAAACCGCGCCGGCGAGGTTGCCACCGCGGCATGAAGCGCTATTCCAGCGTGAGTTTGGCGTCCTTGACGACCTTCGCCCATTTGGCGATTTCTACTTTGACGAATGCCTCGAAGGCTTCGGGCGCGCTGACTACCGGATCGTTGCCGGCTTTGACCAAACGCTCGCGCATGTCGGGACTGTTGAATCCGCGTGCCGCTTCGCTTTGCAGTTTGCGCACAATCTCCATCGGCGTGCCCGCCGGCGCATAGAATCCATACCAGCCCGTGACGTTATAACCGGGCACGCCGGACTCTGAAATCGTCGGCACATCGGGCATTTCGGCATAACGCTGCGAACCCGTCACGGCGATGCCACGTACGCGACCAAGACGCGCCTGATCGACCAGCGAAGTCGTGCTGCCGAACGAAAAATCGATTTCGCCACCCATCAGGCCGATCAGATTCGGGCCCGAACCTTTGAACGGCACATGCCCCCAGCGTATACCGGTCATCGACTGCAGCAATTCGCCGGCAAGATGATTGATGCTTCCAGTGCCCGAAGAACCGTAGTTCAAGCGGCCGGGCTTTGACTTCGCCAGCGCGATCAGTTCTTTCACGTTCTTGACCGGCACCGACGGATGGCAAGCCAGCAGAAACTGCCCGGACGTCAGTTGCGAGATAAAAACAAAATCCTTCAGCGCGTCATACGGCATCTTGCTCTTCACGCCCGGGTTGATCGAAAACTCCGGCGCCGAAGTCAGCAGCGTATAACCATCGGGCACCGCCTTCGCCACCAGATCGGCACCGATCAAACCGCCGCCACCGGCGCGGTTTTCAACCACGAACGAAGTGCCGAGCTGTTCGCCAAGTTTTTGCGCGAGAAAGCGCGACACCGTATCGACGCCGCCGCCGGGTGCAAACGGCACAATGATGCGCACCGGCCGCGCCGGCCAGTTTTGCGCCATTGCTGCCGTTGAAATAACCGCGTTACCTGCCACCATCGCCAGGACAACGCCAACACGTGACAAACCGGCGTTCATGCCTTCCCCCCGTTCAACGCTGCATGTGCAGCCGTTACTTTAATTGTGAGCGTAGCGCAAACCGCGCTTCGAATATAGAGCAGGGCGTCTGACACCTGCAGCAAACCGGGAAGACACTTGCGATGTTTGCTGGCGCTGCGCTGGAAGCGCAGGCGCGCGAATAACCCGGCTAACGCTGACGGCGTAGCGGTGTTCGCGTATACGTCGGCGGCGGCGTTTTCTGCCCGCGCTTACCGACATTCACCAGCATATCGTTGATCTGGTGCAGCATCAGCAAATCATCGACCACTTCCTGCGGAAAACCCTGACGCGCTTCGCGCCGGTTAACCACCAGGTCGCTGATGTATATGCCGCAGGCCTCGGACGGCCACACGACCACAAGTTTTTCGATAATGTGCGGAAACTGTTGCTCGATGCTGGATTCAGGCAAGCCGTCGCTCGGCGCCGCCGGCGGACGCACCCCCGCGTTGTCCCAGCAATCGTGCTCCGGGCGCGGCGCTGCTTCGCGCGTCTTGAGCAGATTGTCGATCTCCTCGTCGGAGAAAATTTGCGGCAGTTCCATGTCCAGGCGCTGTCATCCGGTTTTGAATACGCGATTGAGACTAGTCTGCCGCGGAATTGGTTCCAAGCCTATGAACTAATTCTCAAAATTATCGTGGCTGCGTGACATAGTGCCTGCACGTCAGCCGCGCCAGTGAGATCGCAACGCGCCGCGACGTTTTATCAGCGCTTCAGTGTTGCCATGATGAAATCCGGAATGATGCCCAGCCGCCGGTATTTGCGCGTGGTTGCCGCCGGCAGTTTGCTGATGTTCCTGACCACCTTACGGCAATTCTCTTCACCGCAGTTACAGCGCATTTTCCAGACGTCGTCGGCGCCCAGCAGCGTGGAATAGTCGTGCGTGATTTCGTCGCCCGCAGCGATCGCCCTGATCGCCTTCATCAGCAGCTTGCGCCCCTGCCTGACCAGACCCGCATTCGGATTGCACGAGTGATTCGCGTACTGACCAATCCTGCCGTTCGGATCGATGTAGTGATCGTCGTCGTAACGAAAACAGTTTTCGCCCAGACGCTCGTCGATGTCCCAATAGCGCCAGACTTCTTCGCCGGTAACGATCCTGCCGGTGATTTCGCAGATCACCGCACCTTTGCGAAACGATTTGCGCGCAACGATGCCACGGCCGTTGCGCACGGAATTGGTGCCGACGTCCGACGGCATTTTGTCTACTCTGGCTCGATACATTCTGTTTTTTACTCCGGCTCTGATCGCCGGGCATCTTACCAAATCGGCAATCGCGCCTCAGCGCTCGACGCGTTCACCCGGGCGCACAATCACAAAAAGCGGTTGTGGCGACATTACACCGCGCAACAGCTTGAGCGAACATTCGCGGCGTATGCGACTGGCGTCCAGCGTCTGGTGCAAACGGTCGACCGAATCGATGGCCACACCGTCGATACCGATGATGACGTCGCCGTTCTGTATCCGCGCGTCATCCGCCGGACTGCCCTTTTCGACACCGACCACCCGCACGCCGTTATTCTGGCTAAGGCCATGCGCCAGCACCACACGCCGGTGCAATGGCACGCTGCTGCCGCTAACGCCGAGGTGGGCGCGGCGCACGCGGCCGTGCTGCAGCAACTGCGGAATCACCCAGCTCGCAATATCGATTGCCACCGCAAAACAGATCGACTGCGCACCGCGGATAATCGCCGTGTTGACACCGACGACTTCGCCGCGCGAGTTCAACAGCGGCCCGCCCGAATTGCCGGGGTTCAATGCAGCGTCGGTTTGAATCACATCAGGTATCAGGCGGCCCGTGCTGGTACGCATGCTGCGCCCGAGCGCGCTGACAATGCCCGACGTAACCGTATGTTCAAAGCCGAGCGGATTGCCGATTGCGATGGCGATTTCACCGCGCCGCAGGCTGCTGGAGCGCCCGATTGTTGCATGCACCAGCACGCCCTTCGACTGCCCGTCGATCTGCAGCACGGCGAGATCAGTATCCGCATCGTCGCCGACCCATTGCGCGGCAAACTCACGGCCGTCGTCGAGCAGGACTTCGTACTTCGCCTTCGGCTTGCCGTGAGCGCCGGCCTTGTCGTCGCCACGCACGACATGCGAGTTGGTCAGCAGATAACCATCGGGCGTGAACAGAAAACCGCTTCCGGAACCGCCATGCCCGGCATCGACGATCGTACGCACGGCCGCGACGCTGGGGCCGACGCGTTCGACTACGCCGCTTACCGTTTGCGAATAGGTGTCCAGCAGTAATTGATCAGGCGCGCCCAAAAGATTGCTCCTTCAAGCAGCGTAAATGGGGGCGCAGCATGCAAATGCAAGCCGGCGCCGGGGCGACCGCTTCCGTTCAGACCCGCGTCATCTCCATCAGCGTCGCCACTTTCGGCAGATTTTCGAGTGTCCACAGTTGCCGCAGCAGACTGTCAATCTTCGCCGCTGGCAGATGTTTTTGCGCCATAGCGCGGAATTTCTCGTCCGTTTCGGCATCGGTCATCGGGTTCTTCCAGTGGCCGCGGTGATAATCGACGCGCACTGTTTTGCGCTGCCCGGACTTGAGCATGAGTTCCAGTTCGCACAGATTGGTTTCTTTCTGGCGCCGGTCGGCTTCATCGAACTGTATGCAGCGAACGCGGCTCACCAGTTCGATCAGCTTTGGGTCGAAAATATATTGGTCGTCGTAAAACGACTCATCGATTTTTCCGTACTTCAACACCACTGCTGTTGCATAGGGCAGGCTGTGATCGGCCGTTTCGCGGGTTTGCGGCCGCCACTTTTCAGGGCCACCAGCCATCGTCTTGATCGCATTTCCGGAAACCCGCAGGATGATCTCCTGAATTTCGCCCGCATCGGTAAAGAACTGCCGCGCTTCCGCCGCCGCCTGCGCCGCGGTTTGCGCATACTGCCCGAGGGCGAAGCGCTTGGTCGAAGCATGGCTCATCCCGAACGGCGCGTTGCCGCCGCCGAGGGCCGGGAGCTTGACCGGCTTGGCCTTGATCAGATGGAACAAGCCTTCGCGCCCCTCGAACACCTGGCCGGGCCCGCTCATTCCGGACTGCGCAAGCTCGGCCGCAAAGATCGCCTTGCGGCAGGCTTCGCCGGCAGCGCAGCCTTTCCAACTCGACAAGGTGCCGCGACGGGTCTGATTCACCGCGGTATTGCCGGCCACATAGATCGAGATGGCATGCACCATCTGCGGCTGCGTCAATCCCAGCAGGCGGCTCGCGCCAACCACGCCTGCAACGCCGGCGATAGTCACAGAATCCATGCCGGCCGTCCTGAGATCCATCACGTCGATTAATTTACAAAATACTTCGTAGGCGAGCACGGTAGCGAGTATGAGATCGCGACCACTCCCGCCGGCAACTTCGGCAGCCGACAGCAGCGCAGCAATCGAATCGCTCGGGTGGCCGTTGCTCAGACTGATGTAGCCATCGTTGAAATCGAGATAACGAATCATCACGCCGTTGGCGAACACCGCGCGATCGGTGCTGGTCTTGATGCCGCTGCACATCACGGTTGCGCTGCGCACGGCGCTGATGCCGGCGGCCTGCTTGATCGCGATCTGACTCGGCTCGGCGCTATAACCGCCGAATGCGCAACCGATCGAATCGATCATGAAGCGTTTGGCCAGGCGCACAAGCTCCGGCGGCAGTTCTTCGTATTTGAGCGTAGTCGCGTAGCGCGCGAGGATTTCAGCGATGGAATTTTGTGCGCTCGCTGCCGGTGCGTCTGACGATTGGGTGAGCTCTTCCTGCGCCAATGCGGGCAAGGCCGCCGCCCCTGCAACTGCACCAGTCGCCGCCACTTGGATCATAAAGCGGCGGCGTGTCTCACCTTGTCGATCAAGCAAATTTTCTTTTGCGGTAAAGTCCATGCCGCCTCCGGTTCGGGTATTTGATGATCACGACACATGCATTGCAGAGACCAATCATAGGCTGAAAGCGCTCACTGAACCCGTGATACTCCAGGCTCGATATATTAAACATCAACGCCACACCTCAACGACTTGCCTTCCGCGCCACCCGCCGCAACACCTCATGCACAATCGCCGTATCCTGTTTGTCGAAACCGGCTGCCATTGCCATGTCGTAATATTTTTTGCTTAGCGCGAACAGCGGCGTCGGCGTGCGTATCGCCTTGGCAAAAGCGCTGATGATCGCGATGTCTTTCTGATAGACGTCCACCTTCATGGTGGCCGGCAGGTATTTGCGTTTGATCATCAACGGCCCGCGCACTTCGAACATGCGTGAGGTGCCGGCGCCATCCTTGATTACGTTGTACATGAGTTTGGCGTCAACACCCGCCTGTTCGGCCATGACGAAGGCTTCAGCGGTTGAAAGGTTGTGGATGGTGACGAGGTGGTTGGCGATGTATTTGAGTTTGGAGCCGATGCCGAATTTGCCGCAGTAGTAGGTGCCGCGCGCCATGCCCGCAAACACTGCTTTGCATTTCTTGTATGCAGCTGCATCACCGCTGGCGTAGATCACGATGTCTTTGACGGCGGCCTGTGCGCCGGTACCACTGATCGGGCAGTCGAGCATGGTGACACCGATTCTGGCGAAACGCTTGCGCGCGTTTTCCTTGAGTTCGAGCGGCAAGGTGCTGGCCTCAATCACCACCGTGCCGCGTTTGGCACCGGCGGCGATGCCGTTCTTGCCGAACAAGGCGGCTTCGAACGCCACGTACGAAGGCAGCGAGGTGACGATAATGCGTTGGCTGGTGGCGACTTCTGCTGCGGATTTGGCAGCAACTCCGCCCAGTTTGCGCAAGGCCGCGATAGCAGGCGGCGCGATATCGAAGCCGATGACTTTGAAACACGCTGCCGATAGGTGCTTGGCGAAGGCGCCGCCCATGATGCCGAGGCCGACGACGCCGACCGTGCCTGCACTGCGGGTTCCTGTTTTTGCTTTCATGAGATATCTCTTATATAAAAATTAGCACGCCGCAAGCCGTTTACGACGAAGGCCAGCATGATTGCAGCACTGGCGCACCTGCGCAAGTCTGTGCGCGTGGCCGCGGCTGTTAGGCTAAAATGCCTACCTCGCATTTAGCGCGATTTTGATTCGCAGTTTGGAACCAGGGTCACGCCCTCACCCCGGCCCTCTCCCAGAGGGAGAGGGTGAAATCTGCGCCGATTCGCTGATGCGAATCGGCGAACAAACGTTTGAAAGGAAACTTGTGAAGCAAATCAACATGGGAATTATCGGCACTGGCTGGTGCGGCGGCATACGCGCCCAAACCTGCGCGAGCAGTCCGCTGATCAAAAGCCTGCATATCGCCGAAACGCGGCCCGAGCGGCTGGCTGAAGTGACGAAACTGGTCAACCCGGCCAGCGCAAGCGCCGACTACCGCACGATCATCGACAATAAAAATATCGATGCCATCATGATTTCCGCAACACCGGAAACGCTGCACTACCCGATGGCGCGCGACGCATTAAGTTCAGGCAAGCACGTGTTTCTGGAAAAACCCATCGCCATCGAATTGCACGAGGCCGACGAACTGATCGCCATCGCCAACAAGAACAACCTCAAATTCACCATCGGTTATTCGCAGCGTTTCAACCCGAAGTTCGCCTATGTACATAAGTGCGCCACCGACGGCACCCTCGGTAAACCGGTCAGCGCACTGGTCAGCCGCCACATCGGCCGCGGCCTCGGCAAGAAGATCAATAGCCGCACGAAATTATCGCCGGCCGCGATGGAAGCCACACATGATCTAGACTTCATTCTTTGGTGCCTGCTACCGGCGAAACCGGTGCGCGTCTATTCGACGGTGAATTACGGCGCCATGCGCGAAGCGACCGGCGCGGATTTTCCTGATACACAATACATCACGGTGACCATGGACAACGGCGTGTCGTTCGTGGTTTGCGCCGGCTGGAGCCTGCCGCCGGCTTATCCGAATTTCTCGAGGACATGGATCGAATACATCGGCACCGAAGGTTCACTGTTTATCGACGACACGCATCGCGACACTGAGCTCACCACCATGAAAACCGGCATCGTGCATCCGATGTCGACCATGCCCGGCGAATTCGTCGAGCATACCTATGCGGGTCCAATGAAACCGGAAACGGTCGATTTCATTGAGGCCGTCGTCTGCGACCGCCCGGTGCTGGTGAAGGCCGAGGAAGCGCGCGCGGTCATGGAGGTCTATCTCGCCGCCGACATCTCCGCAGAACGCAACGAGCCGGTGTCGCTGCCGCTACCGGAATCGCGCCCGACCATGCTGGCTGCAGGAGGCGCGCGTTGAGAAAGCAAGCGAAGAAAATCGGCCTCGCCATTATTGGCGCAGGCCGTGTCGGTTTGATCCGCGGCGAACTCGCGGCGCGTCACCCGGCAGTTGAATGGATCGGTGTCGCAGAAAAAAATCCGGAACGCGCAAAACTCGTCGGCGATAAAGTCGGCGCCGAATTCGTCACGGCGGATTATCGCGAGCTGATCTCGCGCCCGGAAGTCAATGCGCTGATCGTGTCGACCGATGAGCATTTGCACGTCGATCCCGTACTCGCCGCCTGCGAACGCGGCCTGCCGATGCTGATTGAAAAGCCGCTCGCCACCGACCTCGGTGAATCGCAGATGGTGATGGACGCCCTCAATCATGCGGGCATCGATGCAGTGATCGGCTACACGCAGCGTTTCCGCCGCCGCTGGCTGGTGGCAAAAGAAAAAGTGCGCAGCGGCTCGCTCGGCGAAGTGACCATGGTGACTTCGCGCGCCTTCATGAACCGGCTCGTCGCCATCGACAACTACAAGCGTTCGGACAACCCGGCGGAAATTTCACCGATGGTGATTTCCGGCACGCATGCGCTCGATATCGTCATGTGGTTGATGGAAACCAAAAAACCGGTTGAGGTCTACGCGCGCTCGGTTAATAAAGCGCTGGGGCCGACGTGGCAAGGCATCGATGGCACTGCTTACACCATCTCGTTTGATGACGGCGCGATTTATCACGGCGTGATTTCGTGGGCATTGCCGGAAGTCTGGCCCGGCGCGGTCTACAGCCTCGAAGTCGGCGCGGTCGGCACCGAAGGCGTGCTGACCATAGACGACACGCACCGCGACATGGTGCTCGCCACCAATATCGTGCAGGGCGAAGGTTATGCGCCGGACAAACGCCGTCACGTCGATTTCCTCACCAGTTATCCGGTCGGCGATATGGCGCTCGGCGAATTGCGCGGCCCGATGCGCGAAGAAACCAACTCATGGCTCAATCGTGTGGCGCTCGGCTCAACGACGCAACATGCCACTGCTGCCGAAGGCCATAACCGTTTAATGCTCACAAAGGCGATCGATCTGTCGGCACGGCTGAAAAAGCCGGTGTCGCTGCCGATTACGCCCGAAGACGAAAAGCGCGGACGTTGATTCGTAAAATTGGTCAATAATCCCCCCGCGGACACGGGGGGAGGGTTAGGGTGAGGGGACGGTGGCAAAAGTAAATGTTTCAGCTTACGCGAATGCTTGCCCCTCACCCCTGCCCGGCCCCGCGCTTTGCTCGCCCCGCTATCGCGGGGCGAGGGAGTATTTTTGAGATAACTTCTAGTGTAGTTGCTCGCCACGAATGTTCAACAGGAGGAGTGATGAAAAAATCCCTTTCGATCTGCGCAGCACTTGCATTTGCCGCAATGATTTCGTCTCCTGCCACTACTGCAGCGGCAGCGCAGACCGCCGAAAAATTTCCAGTCAAACCGGTGCGCATGATCGTGCCTTACGCGCCGGGCGGCGCCACCGACATCGTGGCGCGCCAGGTCGCTGCGCGCCTCGGCGAATACTGGGGTTATCAGGTGGTGGTCGATAACCGCGCCGGCGGCTCGGGTGCGATTGCGCTGGAAACCGTCGCGCGCGCGAATCCGGACGGCTACACGCTGATGGTCGGCAACGTCTCAACCAACGCGATTGCCGAATCCGCGTTTGCAAAAACGCTGTCGATCAAACCGTCGCGTGATCTCGCGCCGGTAACCAACCTGATCGAAATCCCGCACATGTTCATCGTCAATCCGACTTTGCCGGTGAACAGCCTCAAACAACTCGCCGAATACGCGAAGACCGCGCCGCGCATGGCTTATGCGTCCGCCGGCATTGCCTCGTACCCGCATCTCGATGCAGCGCGGCTGATCAAGGCGATGGGTATCGAGATGACGCATATCCCCTATAAAGGCGGCGCCGGTCAGATGATTCCGGCGATGATCGGCAACGAAACGCAACTCACGATGCTGAATCTTGCCTCGACGCTGCCGCACCTGAAGGCCGGGCGCATGAAGCCGCTGGCGACCACCTGGCCGACGCGCCGCGCCGAATTTCCGGATATTCCGACCATGGCCGAGTCCGGTTATCCGGGCATCGGCACCAATGCGTGGAACGGCCTGTTCGCGCCGGCGAAAATGCCGCCCGCCCTGCTCGCGCAGATTCACACCGCGACGCTGAAAGTGCTCGATGCACCGGAAATGAAGGAAGCCCTCGGCAAAATGCTGATTTCCGTGGTGACCAGCAAATCGCCGGCGGATTATGCGAAGTTTGTGAACGAAGAGGTTGCCAAGTGGGCAACCGTTATCCGCGATAACAACATCGCGCTTGATTGACGCCGTGACGGCCGGCCGGTTATAGCCGGCAGTTATCGTCGCTACTTGATCGGAATCAACGTCCAGCGCTAGAACTGGCCCGCAAACCCGTGTTAAAATTGGCGCTGATTCGTCGCCCTGTGTGCATCGGCAAAAGCTTCATGCCGCGAACCGGTGGCGACACGGTTGGTCAAAGAATTCCGCGCTGAAATCCAGAGCTGAATGACCGGCACGACGGCTGCAAAATCCGCCTGTCGCGTTGAAGACTTGCCGGCGCATTGCAATGCTGCAGTAAATTGTCGATCAACAAATGAACCGGAGGAAATGATGGCCAATGTAGGCATGGTGGGGTTGGACTGGCAGGAGCGCATCAATTGGGGACGCATGCGCACATACCGGCTCGAGCGTGCACGCGAGCGGATGAAGGCCCACGGCCTTGGCGCCATGCTGCTGATGTACGACGAAAACGTCCGTTACGTCACCAGCACCCTTACTCCGGGCTGGAACAAGCTTAAACCCGGCCTGCGCTACGCGCTGCTGTGCGGCGACGACGCGCCGGTACTGTTCGAACAGGGCGACATCGGTCTGCACATCGAAAAGCATTCGCCGTGGATTCCGAAAGAAAACATCCGCTATTCGTACGCCTGGATCAAAGGCGCAGCCGGCCCTGCCTCGTTGCAGCAGGTGACCAAGTTCACCAATGCGATCAAGCAGGAAATGAAAAAACGCGGCGTCGAAGGCATGAAGCTCGGCGTCGACTTCGTTGATATCAACATGATCCAGATCTTCAAGGACGCGAAGATCGACTGGACCGACGGCATGACGCCGATGATGGAAGCGCGTGCAGTCAAGAACCAGGACGAGCAGGAATGCTTCCGCCAGGTCGGTGCGATCGGCGACGCCGCGCACTGGGAATTCATGCGGTTCCTGAAGCCGGGACTGACCGAAAACCAGCTGACCGCGCACATTATGGAATTCCTCTACAACGTGCCTGGCATGGAAGACGTCGAAGACGTGATCGTGTCATCGGGCCTCAACACCTGGCCGAACTGGCGCAACTTCTCCGACCGCATCATCAAGCCGGGCGACATGGTATTCATGGACCTCGCCGCGCTCACCTGGAACGGCTACAAGTCCTGCTATTACCGCACCTACATGGTCGGCCGCGAGCCGAACCAGGAGCAAAAGGACTACTACGCGACCGCGCTGAAGTGGCTCTATGACTCGATCAAAGTGGTCAAGCCCGGCGTCACCACCCGCGACATCGCCTTGAAATGGCCGTCGGCGAAAGAAGCCTGGGGCTACGAGGAGGAAGACCAGGCCGCCGCCAACCTGTGGGGCCACGGCCTCGGCCTCGCGCAATACGACCAGCCGGTCATTTCGCGTATCTGGTCGCTCGATCACCCGATCGAAATCAAGGAAGGCATGACGTTCGCACTGGAAACGCAGCACGGCAAGAACCACCAGTGGGGCGTGCGCATCGAAGAGATGCTCATTGTCACCAAGGACGGCTGTGAAATCGTCTCGAACTTCCCGGTCGAGCAAATTACGGTTGTCGACCCGATGCCCGGGTATTCGAACTACGGCAAGCTGGCAGGCCATTAAGCTGTAAAGAAATACGGAAACAAGGGGGCGACGCCCCCTTGTTTTTTTTCCCAATTCATAGGAATCCCCGGCACATCAAACACGCGCCGCGGTTTCCAAAGGCAGAGCATGAAGCAGTCCACACGCGCCGCGGTACTTGCAGCTCCCCGGCGTTTTAATATCGTTGACCGCCCCGCCCCGGTCGCCGCAGAGGGCGAGGCGATCGTACGCATCTCCTCCACGGCGGTCTGCCACACCGACCTGTCGATTTTTACCGGCGATCACCCCGGAGTGCACTATCCGGTCGTGCTCGGCCACGAATCAACCGGCGTCATTGAAAGCATCGGCGACGGCGTATCCGGCACTGGTAAGCTTAAGGCCGGTCAGCACGTCATCATCAATCCGATCATTTCCTGCGGCCATTGCGATTCATGCAAACGCGGCGAACAGCAGCTCTGCCGCAACGCCGGCCTTTTCGGCCGCGAGGTTGAGGGCTCGATGTGCGAATACGTGCATCTGCCGACCCGTTATCTGCATGCCCTGCCGGACAGCGTTTCGCTCGCCGATGCGACGATCATCGAAACCCTTGCCACCGTGCGCCATGCGCAGATCCGGCTCGGCATCAGAGCCGGCGAATCGGTGGTGGTGCTGGGGCAAGGCACTACCGGCCTGCTGCATACGCGCCTTGCCGTGCTTGCCGGCGCAACCGTCATTGCGATATCGCGCACCAAGTGGAAGCTCGACATGGCCATGCGCATGGGCGCGCATCACGCGCTCGACATCAGCGCCGAAAAAGCCGTCGATGAAGTGTTGCGCCTGACCGGCGGTTGCGGTGCCAATGTCGTGATCGATACGGCAGGCGGTGCGGCAACCCTGATGGCCTCGATTGAAATGCTGTGCCCGGGCGGCCGCCTTTCGCCCTATGCGGTCAGCCACGAATGCTGCGCACAATTCACGACCTTTCCGCTGTATTACAAGGAAATCAGCATTATCGGTTCGCGTGCATTGAACCCGACCGATATGGCACCGTCCATCGACCTCGTCGCCGCCGGCAAGATCGACGTCGCCGGTTTTGTTTCAGCCACCTATCCGCTTGACCGCGTCGCCGAAGCCTTCGACGAATACGAACGCAATCCCGGCAAGGTGCTGCGCATCGTCATCGATTCAACGGCCAGCTAGCCATGACGCAATTCATATTTCCGATTACCGACCCCGTCGCCACGGACCCCGGTCGCGTCGGCCCCAAGGCCGCCAATCTCGCGCGCATGGCCAATGCTGGTCTGCCGACACCGCCCGGCTTTTGCATTGATGCCAACGCGTACCGCGCACAAATCCATGCGCTGGGACTCGATGCTGATGCGCGCGGCGTCATGAGCGCCACCGAAAGCCCGCAGGCGCGCCGTCACGCGCTCAACATGAAGCTGGGCCTGCTCGACAAGCCGGTTACTCCAGAAATTCTTGAACCGCTGCTGGCGGCACGTAAAAAACTGATCGATGAAACGGGCGCCCTGCTATGCGTGCGTTCGTCCGCGCTGGTCGAAGACCGCTTCGGCTCAAGCTTTGCCGGCCAGTTCGAGAGTTTTATCGGCATCGAATCCGAAACCGATTTCATTACCGCCGTGCGTTCCTGCTGGGGCGCGCTGTGGATGACGCGTGCGCTGCGTTACATGGCCACCAACAACATCGACCCCGCCGACACGGCGATGGGGGTGTTGATCCAGCCGCTGGTGTCGGCGCGCGCCTCCGGCGGCGGACTCAGTCAAACTGCCGACGGCGGTATGCTCCTGAGCGCGACTTGGGGACTGGGCTCGGCGATTGCACAGGGCGAAGTCACACCCGACCGCTATGAATTGCGGCGCGACGCGTCCGTCCTGTCGATCACCGCCGGCCGCAAGGACCATCAGGTTGGCTGCGTGCACAACGCCGAACCGACCACCACGCTGGTATCGAAGGCCATGGCCGAAACCCCCTGCCTGAGCGAAGCGGAAGCGCAGGAACTCGGCAAAATTCTGCTGCGCGTCGAAAAATTCATGGACATGCCGGTCGAAATCGAATGGGCGGTCGACGACAAGGGATTCAAGCTGCTGCAGGCGCGTCCGCTGCACACACAGGAAGCCACAGTGCCCGACGCCATCTGGGAAGGCAAGCCGCGCATCAACGGTCACGCTGCCGGCATCGGTTGGGGCACCGGCCGTGCCTGCGTGATCAACTGCGAATGTGAGTTGTCGCGGGTCTCACCCGGCGACATCTTGATCACCAAGGTCGTCGGTCCCGCCCTCAGCGACATTCTGACCAAAGTCGCCGGCGTGGTTGCTGAACGCGGTGGCAGCACCTCCCACATGGCATCCCTCGCACGCGAACGCGGTATTCCAATGGTGTTGGGTGTGCTCGACGCGACGCAACGCATCCCCGACGGATCCACAGTCGCGGTCGATGGCGTCGCCGGCGTTGTGCGCTGGATGAATTAATGCCGCGGGTGTTCATCACCCAGCCGGTCTCGGCTTCGGCAGTCACGCGCCTGCGTGAAGTTGCCGAGGTGACGCTGAATCCGGACATGCTGCATATCGCAACCAAGGACGAGTTGATCGCCGCAGCGCGCGCCCACGATGTGCTGTTCTGCCTGTTGCACGATCGCATCGACCGCGATGTCATCGCCGCCAATCCGAAGTTGAAGGTCATCGCCTCGACCACCATCACGCCTGCCGATATTGATATTGCGGAGGCCACCCGCCATCGCATTCCGGTGACGGTAATTCCATCGGTGCTGCTCGACGACGCCACCGCAGATCTGGCCTGGGCCTTGCTGTTCGCCATCGGCCGCCGCATCGTTGAAGCCGACCGTCTGGCGCGCGCCGGCGTGATTCCCGGCTCGCAATCGAATTTTCTCTCGGCAACCGGGATTTCCGGCAAAACACTCGGCATCTTGGGCATCGGCGGCGTCGGCCGCGCCATGGCCAAACGCGCCGCGGGGTTCCCGATGACGCGCTACTACCACGATCCGCGCCGCCTTGAGGCCGCTGACGAAGCCGCACTCGGATTGACCTGGCTGCCCTTCGACGAGCTGCTGGCGCGCGTCGATTATCTGTCGATACACGTCAATCTCAACGCCAAAACGCGGCATCTAATCGGCACCCGTGAGCTGGCTCTGATGAAACCGACGGCTTTCGTCATCAATACCGCGCGCGGCCCCATCATCGACGAAGACGCCCTCATCACCGCATTGCAGGCTCGTCGCATCGCCGGCGCGGCACTCGACGTGTTCGAGCACGAACCGGGCATCCACCCGGTTTTGCTGGGTCAGCCGAATGTCGTCGTCACCGCCCACATGGGCAGTGCCGTCGACAGCCTGCGCGAAGCCATGGCCGCGGTGGCGGTCGACAATATTCTCGAGGTCTTGAACGGGCGCCCGGCCCCCAACTGCTGGAATCCCGAAGTCTATTCCGTCAAGGTTTGATTAAACGCAGAACCACCCCCCGTATCGCTGACAGAATAAAAAGCCGTAAACTGTCGGTTTCCACGGCAAATACTGCAGCTGTCCTCAAATCCCCGGCCGCGACGGCCGGTGGCTAAAACGAATTAATCGATACCAACAGGAGTTAATCGAAATGGCAGGAAAAGCAAAAGTGGTGCTCACCGACTACGTCTGGGAATCGCTCGACGTCGAAAAGAAAACGCTGGCCGGTCTGGCCGATCTGGTGGCGCTGCAAACCAAAAAACCCGAGGAATTCATTGCCGAAGCCGCCGATTGCGATGCACTGCTGAACACCTACGCAGGCCCTATTACCGCCGACGTCATGGCGAAAATGCCGAAATGCAAAATCATTGCCCGCTACGGTATTGGCGTTGACACCATCGACCTCGATGCGGCAACCGCCGCCGGCATCATCGTCACCAACAATCCGACCTATTGCGTCGAAGAAGTCGCCGACCACAGCATGGCGATGGTCCTCACCTGCGCGCGCAAGATCGCGTTTTACGACCGCCAGGTGCGCGCCGGCCATTGGGCCGTGCCGCCCGGCAAGCCGATGTTCCGCCTCGCCGCCTGCACGATGGGTCTCGTCGGTTACGGCAATATCGCCCGCCAGGTCGCCGTCCGCGCCGCTGCCTTCGGCATGCGCGTCATCTATTCCGACCCCTTCGTCAAAGAAGGCCAGTTCGACACCCCGGGTAAAAAAGTCGAACTCAACGACCTGCTCAAGGAGTCGGATTTCATCTCGGTGCACGCGCCACTGATACCGCAAACCAAAAAGATGTTCAACGACCAGATGTTCGGCATGATGAAACCGACCTCTTACATCATCAACTGCTCGCGCGGTCCGCTGATCGATACCGACGCACTGGTGCGCGCCCTCGATGCCAAGAAAATCGCCGGCTGCGCGCTCGACACCACGGATCCGGAACCGTTGCCGAACCCGCATCCTTTGCGCGACCGCGAGAACGTGCTCATCAATCCGCATGCGGCCTGGTACAGCGAACAGGCGATGGTCGGTCTGCAGGCAGGCGCACCGAATGAAGTGCGCCGCGCGTTGTCCGGCGAATGGCCGGTCAACGTTGTCAACAAAGCCGTCAAAGGCAAAAGCCGTGCAGGCATTTAATACCTGAGCAGTTTTGAGGGGTAACACCCCTCGCGCATTTTCCAAGGGCCGCTTTATTCCGAAGCGGCCCTTTTTATTTGCGCGTTACTCTCGGAAAACGGGCAAAAAAAACCCGCCGGGGTCGCCGGCGGGCGTTGGTAACCACTCGTAAGGAGATTTAGGATGGGTTACCGAAAAGTGTACTAGCCAACTTACGCGAAGCTCACCCCACGCCGCTTACGCTCATCGCGCAAGGCTGCCGGCAGACGGGCACCAAGACTCTCAAAGAAAGTGTCGTGGTCCTGCAATTCTTTCTTCCACAGACCGTTATCCAGCGACATCAGCGCATCGAACTGCTGGCGCGAAATGTCGAGTCCGTTCAAATCCAGATCTTCGAAACGCGGCGCGTTGCCGACCGGAGTTTCCATCGCACCGGCCTTACCGTCACAACGTTCGATGATCCATTTCAGTACACGCATGTTGTCGCCGTAGCCGGGCCACAGGAACTTGCCGGCCGCGGTAAGGCGGAACCAGTTGACGCTGTAAATCTTCGGCGGATTGGCCAGTTTGGCACCGACATCGAGCCAATGCTTGAAATAATCACCGAAGTGATAACCGCAAAACGGCAGCATCGCAAACGGGTCACGCCGCACAACGCCCTGGGCACCCGTCGATGCAGCAGTCGTTTCCGACGCCATGGTGGCGGCCTGATACACGCCACTGACCCAGTCTTTGGCCTCGGTCACCAACGGTACCGTGGTGCTGCGACGTCCGCCAACGAGGAAAGCCGAAATCGGCACGCCGGCCGGATTTTCCCAGTCGTTGTCGATACACGGAATCTGCGCCGCCGGCACCGTGAAGCGTGCGTTCGGATGTGCGGCTTTGCGACCGCAATCGGGCGTCCACTCCTTGCCCTGCCAGTCGATCAGCTTTGCCGGCGGGGTCTTGGTAAGACCTTCCCACCAGACATCACCGTCGGGCGTCAACGCCACGTTGGTGTAGATCACGTTGCGATGAAGCGCATCGAGACAGTTCGGATTCGTCTGGGCCGAGGTTCCGGGCGCGACGCCAAAGGCACCGGCTTCCGGATTGATCGCATAGAGGCGACCGTCCTTGCCCGGTTTGATCCAAGCGATGTCTTCGCCGATTGTCGTCACCTTCCAGCCCGGCAACGCTTTGGGCGGGATCAGCATGGCGAGATTGGTTTTGCCGCAGGCGCTCGGGAAAGCCGCCGCGATATAACGTTTTTCGCCGTTCGGCGGCTGGATGCCGAGAATCAGCATGTGTTCGGCCAGCCAGCCCTGCTCACGCGCCATGATCGACGCGATACGCAGCGCAAAGCATTTTTTGCCCAGCAGCGCATTGCCGCCGTAGCCGCTGCCGTACGACCAGATCGATTTTTCCTCGGGGAAATGAACGATCCATTTTTCGGCTTTGCTACTCGGCCAGACCACGTCTTTCTGTCCAGCGGCGAGCGGCATGCCCACCGAGTGCACGCAGGGCACGAAAAATCCGTCTTTGCCGAGTACGTCGAGCACCGGGGTGCCGATGCGCGTCATCACGCGCATGCTCACCGCGACATAGGGCGAATCGGTCAGCTCGACACCGATGTGCGAAATATGTGAACCCAGCGGCCCCATGCTGAACGGAATCACGTACATCGTGCGACCGCGCATGCAACCGTCGAACAACCGGTCCATGGTCGCCTTCATTTCAGCCGGATCGATCCAGTTGTTGTTAGGGCCCGCGTCTTCCTTGGTCCTGCTGCAGACGAAAGTACGGTCTTCCATCCGTGCGACGTCGTCCGGATCGGAGCGCGCGAGGAAACTTTCCGGGCGCTTCTCGGCATTGAGCCGGATCAGCATGCCGCTGGCGACCATTTCATTGCACAAGCGATCGTATTCGGCTTGTGAACCGTCGCACCAGTAGATGCGATCCGGTTTGGTGAGTGCTGCAATATCGCTAACCCAGGCCTTGAGTTTTTCATGGCGCA
>JANXSE010000116.1 GCA_025356695.1 Betaproteobacteria bacterium | reverse complement strand
GGGAAGCGGGGCTGTGGATTGAGATGGTTGCGAGAAAATGACGCGGCCTTGTAGGGCGCAATGACCGTTTGTTATTGCGCCCTACAGATCTGAACGCCCGGCTTACTTTCGCAGCGGCTTCAACGCCGGCTCCACACCCGCCGGCAGCGGCGTCTTGTCGACGTTGAGCAGGAAGGACACCATCGAGTAGTAGCCGTTGACGGCGATGATGTCGACCACGCCGCGCTCGCCGAAACGCGTCTTCGCCCGCTCGAACAGGTCGTCGCTGACGCCGTGGTTGTTGTGCAGCGATTTCGAGAATTCGTAGACCAGCGCTTCGTCGGCGTCCATGCCCTGCGGCTCGCGGCCTTCGGCGATGGCTTGCGCAATCGCGGGGTCGAGGCCGCCTTTCAGCGCCAGCTTGCAGTGCGCGTTCCATTCGTAGTTCGCCATGTAGTGGCGCGCGGTGATGAGGATCGCGAGTTCGTTGAGCTTGCCGGAGATCACGCTGTTGAAGCGGATTTCGCCGCCGAGTTTCTGGATCAGCATGCCGATGACGGGGCTGCGCAGCATGACGTTGAACGGGCCGCCGATCGGGCCGGGCTTCGATGCCGATGAGGTGGAGAGTTTGCTGCGCGGGCCGGCGCGGATGTCGTCGACGATGGCGCGCTGTTCGGGGGTGAGTTTTTCTTCGGGGATTTGCGGAAAGCGGCGGTCGGCGGCGGTGCTCATGGTTTTCTCCGGTGGATGGTTTTGTTTTTGGTTTGGTAGGTGAGGCGAGGGCGTCAGTTTAACGGTCTGCGGAAATATTCGCTTTCGCTTCTGGCGAAGCGGTGCTTTAACTTCGCCGGGTGCGGCCCGGCGGCCGGTTACTTTCTTTGGGCGCCCAAAGAAAGTAACCAAAGAAAGCCGCCCCCGGTTCGCCGGTCCTGCGGACTCCCCTGCGCTGCTCGCCACGCCGGGCGGCTGCGCAACTCGCCCTTGTCACAAAACGACAAGGGCTCAGACAGTGCTCGCCGACCGCCCCCGGCGCAGCTGCGCTGCTCGGCGGCTCTCAGGGGGAGGCTAAAACCGAATGGTTTGCCGTTGTCTGCGAAACAATGAGATCGGGTAGGTTGGGCTAACGAAGGAAGCCCAACATTACGGTCGCTGAGAAAAAGCGTTGAGCTTCCTTCGTTAGCCCAACCTGCGCGCTGTTGTATGCGGTATGCTTTCGGGATACTTCGTGCGGAGAGGGGTCACGATGTCCACATTTTCAAGCCGGCAAGATAATTTATACCGTGATCTTCATGCGGCGCTTGCCGCGACAAGTGCGGAAAGATTGAAGGTCTGGGGGCGAGATTCCGCCGCGCGCCTTCCCGGGCTTGCTGCAAGGAGAGTGCGAAATCTTGGCGGTCTATTTGTTGGGGTTGCGAAATTCACTGGTCGGGAGCTCTCGGCCACGGTCCGAGCGATCAGCGAAGGAAGATTTGGTAGGCACATCGAGACACGTTCTGCTGCAGCAATCGATGGCGCGATCGATGTAACGAAGCGAATTACCCAAACTGCCATCACGATTGGTAGGGCGCTGTTTGATGACCCCAAAAAGAATGCACCTGGGGTTCTGGCACTAGCGCTTGGTTACTTGGGTGGATCTGGAGGTCTCGATGGGAACGGGGGCGTTCCTGATACTGATATTCCACTGCTTGGAATTGGTGCGCATCGCTCTGTATTCACGCATTCCATCATTGCAGGCACTCTCGTAGAGGGGGCCATTCTAGCCATTGCTGACTTGGCTGACGTAGTATGCGAAGAGCTTCCGGCATCACGCCGAGATCCATTCTGGGGAAGGCTTATTGAAGTAAAAAACGATATTGCTTTGCAGCTTGCAAAGGGGGTAAGTGCCGGTATTTCGTATCACTTGGCCGTTGATGCGACGCTGCAGCCTGGCGCCTATCACGGTTTGCCCGGCGATCTTCCAATGGAGGCGCATCAAATGTTGCTCGCGATTAATTCGGCAGCAGAAGGGATTGACATTGTTCACAAAGAAAACACAACAGGGGAGAAGGTCGTGGACGGAGTGAAGACTGCAGGAGCTGTAGTTGCCAAAGGCGTTGCCGCTGGTGTCGGAACCGCCTGGAAATTCGGGAAAGGGTTTGTTGCGGGATGGAAGGCGAGCGGAAAATAATTGTGCTTACGAATATTGTTAGATGACTAAAAGTGTATGTCGGTAGATATTCTAATATGGCAGGCTGGAATTGCGATCGCGATATTCGGCATGGCTATAATATTTGGTTGGATAGGTCTAATTGTTGTGGTCTCTGGCGCCATTTTATGGACCTTCGATCAAGTTAAAACAAATCAATTGTTTTTGATTCAATTCGCGACAATCTACTTTGCTACAACGTATGCGGCAAAATGTGTTCCGAAAGCTAAACCAGTGCAGGTTCCAAATGGGCGATCTGCGCAAAGTGGAAACTCGGTAATTTGGACTGTAGCGCTTGTGGGATTTGGCTTGTGGTGGCTGTTGAGTGGTAAGACCGCCACGCAGTCGATTGAGGTCCAAACAAATCGGGCGGAAAATCTCCCGAAGCAAGCTGTTACTGCGGCGCCGATGCCAAAAATACCAAAGGTAGCGGCGATGAAAGCGCGCCGATCTGAAACAAAAGAACCGCTCCCTTCAGATAACTCTGGAATATCAGTGACTCATGAGTCATCGATATCTGCACCTATCAGAAGTGAACCTGCAATTACGTCAGCTTGCCAAACCCTCCAGCTCAACGGAGACCGCGTCGGATACGAGAAGTGCATGCTCAATTATGTGCTTTCTATTGAGCGATGAAATCGCTCATCGAAGTTCATGTTTAGAGCAATTGTTTGTATTCGAAGCGATGCGGCTTAGGTAAATCTACGCAGCCCTAACGCACCATCGTGCCAATCGCGTAGGCCAGTATCTACCGCCCAAACACCCTCTGCGCACACAACCCCAGTCCCTTGCCGACGGTGCCGAGCATGTCGCTGGATTGCAGGCGGACGTTTTTGCCGACGACGGCGGCGACGGCGTTGCTGACGATGGGGGAGATGGCCATGCCGCCGGTGAGGAAGACGACGTCGGGTTTGGCGCCGGCGGCGGTAACGGCTTCGAGGGCGAGGTCGCGGACTTTGTCGACGAGGCGTGCAGACGCATCGCCGAGTGCGCGGCGGGTGACAGGAATGGCGAGCGTGTTTTCGATGTAATCGAGCGGCACGTTGAAGTCGTCGGTTTTCGAGAGCTCGATCTTCGCCGCTTCGGCGCTGTGCACGAGGCGGTATTGCAGTTGCTGTGCCTGCAGCGTGGCGAGGCGTACGAGTTTTTCCGGTTCGACGGCCTGCTCGATCAAGTCTGCAATTTCACGTTTTGATTTGGCGAAGCGCAGTTGCGCTGGCAGGTTGCGGATCGAGATGGCGTCGTAGAGCAGCGAGTGCGGCACGGGGAAACCGTTTTTGCGCATCGTGTCTTTGCCGAAGGCACCCATGAAAGCATGCCAGGCGAGCGCCTCGTCGAAGTCGGTGCCGCCGACGCGATCGCCTGACACGCCCAAGATGTCGTCGTCGCGATCGGCGCGGCCGGCTTTTTCAGGACTGACGCGGATCATCACGCAGTCGGTGGTGCCGCCGCCGACGTCGACGACGAGCAGTTTTTGTTCTTCGCGGATGCTGGTTTCGTATTCGTAGGCGGCGGCCAGTGGTTCGAGTTCATAACGCACATCCTTGAAGCCCGCGCGCGCGGCGGCGCGCGACATGACGTCGAGTGCCTGCGTGTCGCCTTCCTTGCCCTGCGTGCCGTGATAACGCACCGGGCGGCCGAGCACGGCGCTGCTGATGCTGCAGTCGTGCGCGGTCTCGGCGACGCTGCGGATGTGTTCGAGCATTGCGGTGACGATGTTCTCGAAGTGCGTGAGATGGTTCTGGCTGATCTTGCTGCCGAGAAAGGACTTCGGCGATTTCACCAGCACCCCGCTTAAGGGGTCGGCGAAATAGGCGCGCAGCGCCGGCGTGCCGAAGAGGATGGCCTGGCCGTCTTTGAGCAGCGAGAAGAAGGTCTGGTCCCAGTAGGATTTGTTCGCCTCGTCCGCGGCTTCGCGCCGCATGGCGTCGCGGATCGCGCGCTGCAACTGGTCGTCATCAAAGGCCGCGCCGCGGGTTTTGCGTTCTTCCATGCGCGCATGGCGCAGGCGCTTTTCGAATTCGCTGTCCTCGACCTGGCGCATGGCGACTTCGCGCCGTGCGGTGAAGACCACCGAGGGCAGGCTGAAGCTGCCGCTTTCCAGTTCGACCGGGAAAACTTCCTTCGAGGTGGCGACGTGGGCGAGACAGTTTGAAGTGCCGAAATCAATACCGATAGACGTCATTGCGAAGTGGATCCCAGCGGCGGCCAGATGCGTTGCGCCACATTCGGCGAACCCGGCGCGTGCACGAGTTTGTTGACTACTGCTTCGCTCCAGCGGTCCATTTCAGGATTGCTTTTTTCGAGCGCGATGTAGTTGGCGTTGCGCGCTTCGACCGAGGTGAATTCGTGCAGGATGGCGTGTTTGGCCCAGCCCGAGATCGAAACGAGTTTGCGCACGCGCAGGCAGCCGGGCAATTTTTCGAGGCTGGGCAGGCGCCACTGCGCATACCAGTCGGCGAGTTCGTCTTCGTCCCGCCACGAGCCGGAATTGAAATTGCCGAGCTGGATGGCGGGGCCGAAGGGCATGTCGTCCGCGTTTTGTGGATCCGGGCCGAACACCTCGTGTTCGATGGTCATCATGTTCGAGCGTTCGCCAATGCGTAGCGCCAGCATCGCGCGGTCGGCGGCCGGCAGTGCGGCGTGATAACGCGACGGCATCGGGTTGGCGAAGGCGTAGGGTTTGTCTGCTTCGAACAACAGGATGTATCGGTCGCCTGCCGGCACTGCGGGGTCGGTGGTGGCGCTCAGATTCTTGCGCTGGCGCGGCGCATCGACGGAGGCGTAATGCGCCGCCTTCGTCACGCCGGGCCGCGAGAGCACGCGTGGGATGTACGACTCGTGCAGCCACGCCAGATATTCGTCGCGATCCTGTTCGGGCAGGTTGTACCAGTTGGCCCAGATGCCGGTATTCAAACCGGTACTCTCAAGATTTCAAGCATGCTCAACGGCCCGTGAATTTCGGTTTGCGTTTTTCGACGAAAGCGCGGAAGCCTTCCTTGACGTCGTCGGTGTCCTGAATGTCGTAGAGCCGTTCCCAGGTCCACGGAATGCCGGCGACCGGGCCGCGGTCGATGGCGCCGAGGATGGCTTTCTTCGAGCCCTGCACGGCGAGCGGCGCTGCGTCTTCGGCGATGTGCGTGGCGATTTCCCACGCTTTCGCCATCAGTTCGTTTTTCGGCACGATTTCGGAAACGAGGCCCCATTGCAGCGCCTGCTGCGCGGTCAGTTTGAAATGGCGGCCTTCGAGACACATGCGTATGACGATGCCGACCGGCATCTTGAAAGCGAGGCCGGCGGATTCGACGCCGTTGATGAGGCCGATGTTGACGTGGGTGTCGAAGAAGCTGGCGTTGTCGGCGGCGATGATGATGTCGCTGTCGGCGACGAGATGCCAGCCGCCGCCGATGCAGTAGCCGTTGACGGCGCAGATAAAGGGTTTGTTGATCGACTGCATCATGTCGGTCCACGGCTTGAAAATCGTATAGCCCTCGGTGCGGCCGCTCGCCGCCGTCTTGTCGGCGGCCTCGGTCACGTACATGCCGCTGCAGAATGATTTCTGGCCGGCGGCGGCGATGATCATCACCCACTGCTCGGGGTTGTCGCGGTATTCGGTGAGGACTTCCAGCATTTCGTTGCCGGTCTCGACGCTGATCGAGTTCATGCGTTCTGGACGGTTCAGCGTCATGCAGACGATGCGGCCCTTTTTCTCGACCAGAATGTCCTTGTATGCCATCTTGCTTTCTCCCCGTTTCTAAATGGTGTTCAGGCGCGCAGCATGCCGCGGCCGATGATGCCGCGCTGGATTTCGGACGTGCCTTCGTAGATGCGCGTGATGCGCGCATCGCGGTAGAAGCGACCGACCGGGTTATCGGTGATGTAACCGCTGCCGCCCTGGATTTGCAATGCGGAGTCCGCGACGAAAGCCAGCGTCTCCGAGGCATACAGCTTCGCCATTGAGGTGTCTTTCGGGGTTACGCGGCCTTCATCAGCGAGCGTGGCGGCGCGATAGGTCAAGAGGCGCGC
>JANXSE010000080.1 GCA_025356695.1 Betaproteobacteria bacterium | reverse complement strand
CAGCCGAAATTACAATGGCACAACCGTCGATGCATTGACAGGCACCGCAACGCTCGTCGGTTTGCAGAACGGCGAGACGCTCACTATCGGTGGCGCGACAAGCGGCACGCTGAGCGGCGGCAATGCCGGCAGCCGTAGTGTGACGACAGCCGTAACAATTGCCGACAACGGCGCGAACTTGTCGAGCAACTACATTCTGACGCAACTGACGCTGCCGAGCGTGACCATCGCACAAGCACCGCTGACAATAACCGGCTTGAGCGGCACCAGCCGAAATTACAACGGCACAACCGTCGATGCATTGACAGGCACCGCAACGCTCGTCGGTTTGCAGAACGGCGAGACGCTCACTATCGGTGGCGCGACAAGCGGCACGCTGAGCAGTTCCAATGTGGGCAACCGCAGCGTGACAACTGCAATCACGATTGCGGACAACGGCGCGAATCTGGCGAGCAACTACACGCTGACGCAGCCGACGCTGGCGAATGTGGCCATCTCGCAAGCGCCGTTGACGGTTACGGGCCTCGCCGGCACGAATCGTAATTACAACGGAACGACTGTCGATGCGCTCACCGGCACCGCAACACTCGTTGGTCTGCAGAACGGGGAAATGCTGACCATCGGCGGTACGACCAACGGTACGCTCAGTAGCGCCAACGCCGGTAGTCGCAGCGTGACGACTGCAATCACGATAGCGGACAACGGCGCGAACCTCGCCAGCAACTACAGCCTCACACAACCGACGCTGCCGAACGTGACGATTGGGCAAGCACCGTTGACGGTCACTGCCAATAGCGGCAGCAAGATCTACGGCAGCACCTTCAATCTGTCGGGCACTGCGTTCACCACTTCCGGCCTCGTCAACAGTGAAACCGTCGGCAGCGTCACACTGAGCAGCACGGGTGCTGTTGCAACGGCAGGCGTGGCCGGCAGCCCCTACGCCATCGTGCCGGGCGCCGCCACCGGCGGCAGCTTCAACAGCGCCAACTACAGCATCAGCTATGTCAACGGCAGTCTGCTGGTGAGCCGCGCAGCGCTGATGGTGACGGCCAACTCGCTGAGCAAGGTCATCGACAACATCGCCTACAGCGGCGGCAACGGGGTGAGCTATGGCGGCTTCTTCAACGGTGATACCAGTGCGGTGCTGACGGGTACGTTGGCTTATGGCGGCACGGCGCAGGGCGCAATTAATGTCGGCAGCTATGCAATCACGCCGTCGGGTTATGGCGCGACGGTGGCGAACTACAACATCAGCTACGTCGACGGCGCGCTGACGATTGCTGCTGCGTTGCCGAAAGATCCGGCACCGCCGCCCGGACTGCAGGGCGCACTGATTACCGTGCAACAGAATGGCGGCAGCAGCGGCACGCCGAATTTCGGCGCAGCAAACCCCGGTGGTAACTCGCCGCAGTTCAATACCGATGGAACCAGCATCAATCTGCCTGAGGGCGTGCAGTAGCGACCGGCAAGCGGTTTGCAAGCGTTGCGCGGTTGCGACTTGCAATCGGGGCAGAAAGCCCGACTGCTCAAAAAGACCGACAAATACCGCATATGCGGTATTTGTCTGACGGCGCGCTATTCATACCATTGCTCCACAGGTAAAAGCCGCTGCGCCAAAGCGTCGGCGGCAATTCGTCGCAGTTCAAGAACCATAGGACTGGCATGCCGTAGTGATGCAGCAAGGTCGCCGTATAGATGAATGTTTTGTTTTCAGGATATCAATGTGTTTTCAGATGTTGTTGCACAACGCAGTCACATCCGCTTGAGAAGCGGCGCAAACGCCGCCGTTTTTTTTGCCGCCGCCGTGTTGGCCGGCTACGCGCAGGCGCAGGTGCGCCCCGATGCAGGCGCCACGCAGCGCGATCTTGAACCGCGTACGCTGGAAGTGCCGCGCGCGAGTCCGCCGCTGCTCACCGAGCCGGCGCGCCCGGCGCTGAAGGCCGACGATACGCAATCGTTCCGCGTGACCGCCGTGCGCATCAGTGGCAATACCGCGTTCTCTGCGGATGTGTTGCTCGTGCTGGTGAAAGACGATCTGGTCGGGCGCGCCGTGACGCTGGCGCAATTGCAGGCCGCTGCGGCGAAGATCACCGAACACTACCGCGCGCGCGGTTATCTGGTGGCGCGCGCCTATATTCCGCAGCAAAGCGTGGATGCGAGCGGCTCGGCCATCGAGATCGCAGTCATCGAAGGCGTGCTCGGTCGCGTGTCCACCGACAACCGCTCGCGCCTGTCGGACACGACGGTGGCCGGTTACGCGGCGCGATTGAAGCCCGGCGCGCTGCTCACTGTGGATACTTTCGAGCGGCCGATATTGCTGCTGTCCGATCAGGCCGGCGTTGGCGGTGTCAATCCGGTGTTGAAGGCGGGCGAGGCCACCGGCAGTTCGGATTTGAATCTCGAACTCGCGCCGGCGCCGATAGCGAGCGGACAGATCGAAGCCGATAACCACGGCAGCCGCTTTACCGGCGAAGGCCGCGTATCGACGCAGGTGAATTTCGCGTCGCCGTTCGGTCGCGGCGAAAGCTTTTCTGCGCGCCTCACCGAATCCTTCAGCGGACTCACCGCCGGCACGCTGCGCGCCGCGCTGCCGCTCGGCAGCGACGGCTGGAAGCTGGGCATGTCTTACGGCGATACGCGCTACAAGCTCGGCCGCAACTTCACCTCGCTGCAGGCGTCGGGCACTGCGCAGTCGTACGGTGCCACGCTGCAGTATCCGTGGGTGCGCAGCCAGCGCTGGAATTTCAACAGCACACTGTCGGCAGACAGCCGGCGGCTCGACGATCGCGTTGCCAGTACCAACAGCGACACGCCGAAGAAGACCGATGCGCTGGGCCTGACCATCAGCGGCGACGTGCGCGATCCGCTGCTCGCCAACAGCGTTTTTGTGTGGAGCGCCACTGCATCGTCGGGCCGCCTGGCCATCAATGAAGCGACCGCGCGCGCCGCCGATGCAACGAGTGCGATGACGCAGGGCAACTATCGCAAGTACACGCTGCAGCTTCTGTATCTGCAGCAGTTGACGGAGAACCTCAGCCTTTACTCCAGTGTCAGCGCGCAACTGGCCGGCAAGAACCTCGACAGTTCGGAAAAATTCGCGCTCGGCGGCGCGCAGGGCGTGCGCGCCTATCCGGGCGGCGAAGCGGCCGGCGATCAGGGCGCGCTGGCCAGCGTGGAGTTGCGTTATGCATTGTCGCCGTGGCGCGGCGCGACGCCGACGCTGGTGTTGTTTACCGATCAGGGACATACGCAGACCAGCAAGAACCAATTCGTCGCCGGCAACAACAGCCGCAGCATCGGCGCCGCCGGCCTCGGCGTGACGCTCACGAAGAACGACGACTATGCGCTGCGTGTCTATTGGGCGACGAAAACCGGCAACGCGGCGGCCACTGCAGACACCGACTGGTCGAACCGCGTCTGGGTGCAGTTCATCAAGTTTTTCTGACGCGACATCTGTCGTGGAATACGCTGTGCTCGTACTGGGTAAGCTGATTCACACAAAACGGTTTTAGCGCCAACGATGGGTTTCGGCCTGCGGCCTCTACCCATCCTACGAAATGCGCTCGTGCGGTGTGAATTGATTTTCGTAGGATGGGTAGAGCGTAGCGAAACCCATCGATGTTGTAGCGCAGGCGACCCGCCTGCATACAACGCGTTCGCAGAAAATTGGCGCGGCG
>JANXSE010000066.1 GCA_025356695.1 Betaproteobacteria bacterium | reverse complement strand
GGTTGCGGTCGAACCTCCTGAGCTTGAGATGCGCGTCGCCATTCTGTTACGCAAGGCAGAAGCCGAAAACGTGCATCTCGACGAAGCAGTTGCATTTTTTATCGCCAGCCACAGTCAAACCAACGTTCGCGAACTCGAAGGCGCGTTGAAAAGGATCCTCGCCTATTCCCGGTTCTCCGGGCAGCCCATCACGATCGAAGTCTGCCGCGAAGCGCTCAAGGATCTGCTTGCGCTGCAAAGCCGGCAGGTCTCCATCGATAACATCCAGAAAACCGTCGCCGACTATTACAAGATCAAAGTTTCTGAAATGTATTCAAAAAAGCGCACTCGCAATGTCGCGCGTCCCAGGCAGATTGCGATGGCGCTTGCCAAGGAACTTACTCATTTGAGTCTGCCGGACATTGGCGAGGCTTTTGGCGGCCGCGATCACACGACGGTCTTGCATGCCTGCAGGAAAATTGCCGCGCTTAAGTCGACCGACCACGGCATCACGCGCGATTTTGATTCTTTACTGAAAGTTCTTAGAAGTTAACAGTCCGTGGATAACTTGTGTGTATGGCTGAAGAAAATGGTTTTCAAAATTCAATGCACAAACAATCCACAAGCATTGTAAGTTTTTATTTGCAATAAAAACGGCATTAAAGCTTGCATGGTGATGGGCTTACCGCGATATCCACAAAAACCGTGACAGTTATTATTACTACTAGGAATTTAAAGTATGAAGCTCGTACAAACCAAACGCGATGACTTGCTGAAACCGCTGCAAGCCGTTTCCGGGATTGTCGAAAAACGGCATACGTTGCCAATCCTGTCTAACGTTCTTTTCGAACGCAGTGGAGACGCGCTTTTGTTTCTCGCAACAGACCTTGAGATACAGGTGTCGACGAGCTTTAACTCGCCCCAGAAAGGGGCTGATAACTATTCTGTAACTGTTTCTGCTCGCAAGTTGCAGGATATTCTGCGCGCCTTGCCGGACGGCGCCGATATTGCACTGGAAACGCAGAACAACCGCATTCTTGCCAAATCGGGCAAAAGCCGGTTTACGCTGCAAACGCTGCCGGCCGAGGATTTTCCAAAACTGGCGCCTGCAGGCGGCACCGCCGTAAAAATCAAGGTCACGCAGAAAGCGTTAAGGGCACTTTTGCTGCTGGTGCAATACGCAATGGCCCAGCAGGACATTCGTTACTACCTTAACGGCATGCTGCTGGTGCTTGAGGGCAATACCATGAAGGCCGTGGCAACCGACGGCCATCGCCTTGCCTACGCCACGATGAAGCTGGCGCAAAATGCAGACGCACTTGACCTTATCCTGCCGCGCAAAGCCATCCAGGAAATCGTCAAGCTTTTGGGCGACAGCGACGACGAAGTCAGTTTTGAACTCACCGCAAACCAGGCGCGTTTCAAGATTGGCGGCGTCGAATTGATCACCAAGGTCGTGGACGGAAAGTTTCCCGACTATGGGCGCGTTATTCCGACCAATTACACCAAGCATTTTGAAATCGAGCGTGCTAGGCTCCAGCAATCCCTGCAACGTGTGGCCATTCTTTCGAACGAAAAATTTCGCGGGGTGCGCTGGACCCTGACAGAAGACCAGTTGCGCATCGCCTGCACCAATACGGAACAGGAAGAGGCATTCGAAGAGATCGATATCGCTTATAAAGGCGAACCGCTGGACATCGGTTTCAACGTAACTTATTTGCTGGACGTTCTAAACAACGTTTCCAGCGACAAGGTGACCTGTTCGTTCGGCGATGCCAACAGCAGCGTTTTGATCACGATTGCAGAAGACCCGGACTTCCGCTACGTCGTGATGCCGATGCGCATTTGATACAAAAAAACAGACCCTCAAGAATCGATATTCAATGACCGACCAGAAACAAGTCCACGCCAGCGAAGAATATGATGCCGACAGTATCAAGATCCTCAAGGGTCTTGAGGCGGTGCGCAAACGTCCCGGGATGTATATCGGCGACACCAGCGATGGAACAGGGCTGCACCACATGGTCTTCGAGGTCGTTGATAATGCGATCGACGAGGCGCTGGCGGGACACTGCAACGCCATCACGATCACGATACATCCCGACAATTCGATCAGCGTCATCGACAACGGCCGCGGTATTCCGACCGACATCAAGGAAGACGACGAGCTGAAACGCTCGGCCGCCGAGATCGTAATGACGGAACTGCACGCCGGCGGCAAGTTCGACAACAACTCTTACAAGATTTCCGGCGGGCTGCACGGCGTCGGGGTTTCGGTTGTTAACGCCTTGTCGGAGTGGCTGCGCCTGACCATCCGCCGCAACGGCAAAACGTGCAGCATGGAATTTCGCGACGGCGCCGCAGTCGCCCCGCTTAAGGAAATCGGCAAGACTGAAAAGCGCGGCACCGAAGTTCATTTTCTTGCCAGCAAGGCAACCTTTACCAACGTCGAGTTTCACTACGACATTCTGGCCAAGCGCTTGCGCGAACTCTCGTTCCTCAACAACGGCGTCAACATCGAACTGGTCGACCAGCGCTCCGGCAAAACGGAAAATTTTTCGTTCAGCGGCGGCATAAAGGGGTTTGTCGAATATATGAACCGCAGCAAGTCGCCGCTGCACCAGAAGATTTTCTACGCCGTCGGCGAGAAGGAAGGCATCATCGTCGAGGTTGCCATGCAGTGGAACGATTCCTATGCCGAGTCGGTCCAGTGTTTCACCAACAATATTCCGCAGCGCGACGGTGGTACCCATTTGACCGGTCTGCGCGCAGCCATGACGCGGACACTCAACAACTTTATCGAGCAGGCAGAACTGGCGAAAAAAGCCAAGGTAGAAACCTCCGGTGACGACATGCGCGAAGGCCTGACCTGCGTGCTTTCGGTCAAGGTACCGGAACCGAAATTTTCTTCGCAGACCAAGGACAAGCTGGTTTCGAGCGAGGTGCAGCCAGTAGTGCAGGAAGTCGTGGCCGCCAAGCTCAACGAGTTTCTGCTGGAAAACCCGGGCGACGCGAAAACGATCACGGGCAAGATCATCGACGCGGCGCGCGCGCGCGAGGCCGCGCGCAAGGCGCGCGAAATGACGCGCCGCAAGGGCGTGCTCGATTCGCTGGGGCTACCCGGGAAACTCGCCGACTGCCAGGAAAAAGACCCGGCGCTGTGCGAACTCTATATCGTCGAGGGCGATTCGGCCGGGGGCTCGGCGAAGCAGGGGCGCGACCGCAAGTTTCAGGCGATTCTTCCTCTCAAGGGCAAGATTCTGAACGTTGAAAAAGCGCGTTTTGACAAGCTGCTGTCTTCGCAGGAAATCACCACGCTCATCAACGTGCTCGGTTGCGGCATCGGCAAGGACGAATACAACGCCGACAAATTGCGCTACCACCGCATCATCATCATGACTGACGCCGATGTTGACGGTTCGCATATACGCACGCTGCTGCTGACTTTCTTTTACCGTCAGATGCCCGAGTTGTTTGAGCGCGGACACATCTACATCGCGCAACCGCCGCTGTATAAAATCAAGCACGGCAAAACGGAACGCTATATCAAGGACGACCACGAGCTTAAAGAGTATCTGCTGAAGGTGGCGCTCGCTGATGCCGAACTTCATCCCTCGGCCGAAGCCGGGGCGCTGAACCAGGAAACGCTGGCGCAGGTTTCAAAAGAATACTTCCTGGCCGAGGCGGTAATTGACCGCATGACGCGGTTGATTGACCCCGCGGTGCTGCACGCTCTGCTGGGTGGCGTCGAGGTTGATTTGTCGGACGAGACGCACGCGGAAGAAAGTGCGCGCCGGCTCAAGAGCGCGATCGCCGGTGAAGGCCTTGAGATCGCCGCCAATTACGACGAAAAAACGGAAACCTGGCGTTTGCTCATGAAGCGCGCGCAACACGGCAATCAGCGTGTCACCGCGCTTGATCGCGAGTTTCTGCACAGCGGCGATTACGAACAGATCAAAAAGACCGCGCTGGTGCTGCAGGGCCTGTTGTCCGCGGGCGCCTACGTCAAGCGCGGCGAACATCGCCGTCAGGTCGGCGACGTCAAGGAGGCGCTCAACTGGTTGCTGGACGAGGTGCGCCAGGGCCTAGGCGTTCAGCGTTACAAAGGACTTGGCGAAATGAATCCGGAGCAGTTGTGGGAAACCACCATGGACCCCACGATCCGCCGTTTGTTGCGCGCGCAGATTGAAGATGCGATTTCCGCCGACGAAATCTTCACCACGCTGATGGGCGATCTGGTCGATCCGCGCCGTGCGTTTATCGAGAGCAATGCGCTTGGCGTGCGCAATCTGGACATTTGACCGCAGCCGTGAGCGCTTCTTCGATTGATTCTCGGCGGCAGAGCGCGTGAAGCGCCGCCTCGTCTGGGCGCTGGCGGTTCTGGCTTGCTTGATGGGCGGAGGCGCCGTCTATTATTTTTACTACTACAACGCTGCTGCGACGGGTGACGTCGCGCGGCCGCCAGAGGGCGCCGGCCGCGGTTTTGGCAAGAAGGGCGACGGCAGCGGACGCGTCACGCCGGTGGTTGCCCAGCCGGCAAAGAAGATCGACGTCAAAGTTTACCTCACCAGCCTCGGCACCGTTACACCGGTGCGCACCGTCACCGTGCGCAGTCGTGTCGATGGGCAGATCATGCGGGTGCTGTTCCGCGAAGGCCAGCTGGTGCGCCAGGGCGATGTGCTGGTGGAAATCGATCCGCGGCCTTTTCAGGCGCAACTCACGCAGGTTGAGGGCCAGATGGCGCGCGACAATGCGCTGCTGGCCAATGCACGCATCGATCTTGAACGTTATCGCACGCTGTTGGTGCAGGACTCCATTGCGAAACAACAACTCGATACCCAGGAGGCGCTGGTCCGCCAGTACGAGGGCACCGTGAAAGTCGATCAGGGTCAGCTCGACAATGCGCGTTTGCAGCTAACATATTCACGCGTCACCGCGCCCATCCCGGGGCGCCTTGGTCTGCGTCAGGTCGACGAGGGTAATGTCGTGCGCGCGGGCGATACCACAGGCCTTGTTGTAATTACGCAGCAGCAACCGATTACCGTTGTCTTCACATTGCCGCAGGACAATCTGCCGGCGGTGATGAAGCGCGTTCAGTCCGGCGAGCGTATTCCGGTCGAGGCGCTTGATCGAGACCAGAACCAGAAAAACCAATTGGGCGCCGGCGTGTTGCTGACGGTTGATAATCAGATCGACACGACCACCGGCACGGTGCGCCTGAAGGCGCAGTTTCCCAACGATGACGGACACCTGTTTCCCAACCAGTTCGTCAATGTGCGCATGCTGATCGACGTGCGTCGCGATGCCACCACGGTGCCGAGCGCCGCGTTGCAGCGCGGCGCTCGCGGCATGTTTGTTTATGTCGTCAAGGAAGACCGCACGGTTACCCTACGCGAAGTTAAAACGGGACCGACCGAAACAGATGCAACCGTAATCGAATCCGGCGTCGAGCCTGGCGAATTAATCGTTGTCGACGGCATGGACCGCCTGCGCGAAGGCGCCAAGGTCGAGCTGCCATCCGTGGAAAAAGGCGCTGCGCGCAAAGGCGGTGGCAACCGCCGCAAGGGCGGAGAAACGGATGGCGCAAAAGCTGCCGAACCCGCGGCTGAGCGGTCGCCGGCTGAAACTGAGGCGGCACGCCAAAGCGGCGACCCCGAACGTAAAAAGGGTGGCGGTAACCGCCGTAAGGGCGGCGACAAGGCTGCCGAGTAGGCTGACGGCGAAAGCCAGATGAATCCTTCGCGGCTGTTTATTTTGCGCCCGGTGGCGACCTCGCTGCTGATGGTCGCGATTTTTCTCTCCGGCCTGATCGCGTATCGCCAGCTGGCGCTGTCGGCGCTGCCGGAAGTCGATTACCCCACCATCCAGGTCGTGACGTTTTATCCGGGCGCCAGCCCGGATGTGATGACCTCGTCGATTGCCGCGCCGCTGGAGCGGCAGTTCGGCCAGATGCCCGGTTTGAAACAGATGTCGTCGACCAACTCGGGCGGCGCCACTGTCATCACGCTGCAGTTCAATCTGGAACTGAGCTTGGATGTGGCGGAGCAGGAAGTGCAGGCTGCGATCAATGCCGCCTCCAATCTGCTGCCGGTCGATTTGCCTGCACCGCCGGTCTACAGCAAGGTCAATCCGGCCGATACGCCGATACTGACGCTCGGCGTGACCTCGGCCACGTTGCCGTTGCCGCAGGTGCAGAGTCTGGTCGACACACGGCTGGCGCAAAAAATTTCGCAAGTCACCGGCGTCGGTCTTGTGACCCTCAACGGCGGACAGCGCCCCGCGGTGCGCGTCCAGGTCAATCCTAAAGCGCTGGCTGCCAAGGGGCTCAACCTCGAAGACGTGCGCGCCGGCATCGGCAGCGCCAATGTGAACCAGGCCAAGGGCAGCTTTGATGGGCCGCAACGCGCCTATACCATCGACGCCAACGACCAATTACGCTCGGCCGTCGAATACGGCCGCATCATCATCGCCTACCGCAATGGCGCGCCGATTTATCTGTCGGATGTCGCCGACGTCATCGAAGACGCGGAAAACACCCGTCTCGCCGCCTGGATGAACGACGTGCCGGCGGTGATCGTCAACGTGCAGCGCCAGCCCGGCGCCAACGTCATCGAGGTGGTCGATCGCGTCAAACAACTGCTGCCGCAATTGCAGGCGTCATTGCCCGCCGCCATTGAAATCGCGGTTCTGACCGACCGTACCGTTACCATCCGCGCCTCGGTTCGCGACGTGCAAATCGAGCTGTTGCTCGCCATCGTGCTGGTCGTGCTGGTCATCTATGTTTTCCTGCGCAACGTGCCGGCGACCCTGATCCCGAGCGTGGCCGTGCCGCTGTCGCTGGTCGGCACCTTTGGTGTGATGTATCTGGCCGGCTTCAGTATCAACAATCTGACGCTGATGGCGCTGACCATTGCCACCGGCTTCGTGGTCGACGACGCTATCGTTATGATCGAGAACATCGCGCGCTACATCGAGGCCGGGGAAGAACCGCTGGCGGCGGCGCTCAAGGGCGCGCAGCAAATTGGCTTCACCATCATCTCACTGACTTTTTCGCTGATTGCGGTTCTCATTCCGTTACTGTTCATGGGTGATGTCGTCGGCCGTCTGTTCCGCGAGTTCGCCATCACGCTCGCGGTGTCCATCCTGATTTCCGCGGTGGTCTCGCTGACGCTGACGCCGATGATGTGTGCGCGCCTGCTGCGCCACACGCCCGAAGCAGAACAGGGGCGTTTTTATCGTGTCGCCGGGGGCTGGTTCGACTGGATCATCGAACGCTACGGCGTCACCTTGCGCTGGGTGCTCGACCGCCAGCGCATGACCCTGTGGGTGGCCGTCGCCACGCTGGGACTGGCCGTCGTACTCTATATATTCGTGCCGAAGGGATTTTTTCCGGTGCAGGACACCGGTTTGATCCAGGGCATTTCGGAGGCACCGCAGTCGATATCCTTCGAGGCCATGGCCGAACGCCAGCAGGCGCTGGCAAAAGCCATCCTTGAAGATCCTGCGGTGGAATGCCTGTCGTCCTTCATCGGCGTCGACGGCACCAACACAACGCTAAACAGCGGCCGCGTCTTAATTACACTCAAACCCCATGATCAGCGTCCTTCATCGGCGGAGATCATCCGCCGCCTCAAGGAGCGCCTCGCGCAGCATGAAGGCATGCAGCTCTTCATGCAGCCGGTGCAGGACCTGACGATCGAAGACCGCGTCAGCCGCACGCAGTACCAGTTCACGCTCGACAGCGCCAACGCCGAAGAGCTTTCTGCGTGGACGCATAAACATGTCGAGCGCCTGACGCAGTTGCCGCAACTTAGCGATGTCGCCAGCGATCTGCAGGACCAGGGGCTGCAGGCCTACCTCGAAATCGACCGCGACACCGCCGGCAGGCTCGGCGTCACTCCTGCCGCGATCGACAACGTGCTCTACAACGCGTTCGGCCAGCGCCTCGTCTCGACCATCTTCACACAGTCGAACCAATATCGCGTCGTCCTCGAAGTCAAACCGGAATTCCGCCGCGGGCCTGCCGCGCTGCGCGATCTTTACGTGCCCGGCGCCAACGGCACACAGATTCCGTTGAGCGCGGTAACGCAGCTGGTGGAGAAGCCCTCGCTGCTGGCGGTCAATCATCTTGGGCAATTTCCGTCATCGACGATCTCGTTCAATCTCGCCAAAGGTTATGCGCTGGGTGACGCGGTCGGTGCGATTGAAGCGGTGCAACAGGAAATGGGTGTGCCGGTCAGCGTGCGCACGCGCTTTCAGGGCGCGGCGCAGGCTTTCCGTTCGTCGCTTTCCGACACGCTGTTGCTGATCCTGGCGGCGATCATCACGATGTACATCGTACTCGGTGTGCTCTACGAGAGTTACATCCATCCGGTGACCATTCTCTCGACGCTGCCCTCGGCGGGCGTCGGCGCGCTGCTGGCGCTTTTTGTCGCACAGACTGATCTGAGCATCATCGGCATCATCGGCATCATTCTGCTGATCGGTATCGTCAAAAAGAACGCCATCATGATGATCGACTTCGCGCTGGATGCCGAACGCATCGAGGGCAAGTCGCCGCGCGAAGCCATCTACCAGGCCTGTCTGTTGCGCTTCCGCCCCATTTTGATGACGACCATGTGCGCGCTGCTGGCCGCGCTGCCCCTGATGCTCGGCGGCGGGGTCGGCTCCGAGCTGCGGCGCCCGTTGGGGCTCACCATGTTTGGCGGCCTAATTGTCAGCCAGTTGCTTACGCTCTACACGACACCGGTGATCTACCTCGCATTCGACCGTCTGGCCCGGCGCCTGCGCGCACGCAAAGGCGCGGCGCCGGGGGTGAGCGCCGAAGACGGCCGGCAATGAATTTTTCCGAACCGTTTGTCCGGCGGCCGGTTGCCACCACGCTGCTGACCATCGGGCTGGCGCTGGCCGGCGTTCTTGCGTTCCGGTTGCTGCCGGTGGCGCCGTTACCGCAGGTCGACTATCCGACCATCTCTGTCGGCGTGTCCCTGCCCGGTGCCAGTCCGGAAACGATGGCGGCAACCGTGGCGACACCGCTCGAGCGTGCGCTGGGCCGCATTGCCGGCGTGACCGAAATCACTTCCAGCAGCTCGTTGGGCAATTCGCGACTGACGCTGCAGTTCGATCTCGACCGCGATATCGACGGCGCGGCGCGCGACGTGCAGGCGGCGATCAATGCGTCGCGCAGCCAGCTGCCGACGGGGCTGCCAAGCAATCCGACCTATCGCAAGGTCAACCCGGCCGACGCGCCGATCATGATCATCGCGCTGACCTCGGCGTTGCTCGACCGCGGTCAGATGTACGACGCAGCATCGACCATCTTGGCGCAGAAATTTTCGCAGGTCAAAGGCATCGGCCAGGTAACCGTCGGCGGCAGCTCGCTGCCGGCGGTGCGCGTCAACATTAATCCGACCGTGTTGAACAAGTATGGCATCGGCTTCGACGAAGTCCGCGCAGCGATCAATGCGACGAACGCCAACCGGCCCAAAGGCACGGTCGAAGACGGCGACCGGCAATGGCAGATCTATGCCAACGACCAGGCCAAACAAGCCGCCGAATATCTGCCGCTGATCGTCGCTTATCGCAACGGCGCGGCGGTGCGCCTGTCGGATGTAGCCGAGGTCGTCGATTCGGTGCAGGACGTGCGCAATACCGGCATCTCCAACGGCAAACCTGCGGTGCTCGTGCTGCTCTACCGCCAGCCCGGTGCCAATATCATCGAAACAGCCAACCGTATCTACGAAGTATTGCCGCAGTTGCAGGCGTCGATTCCGCAAGCGATCGATCTCAAGGTCGTGATGGAGCGCACGACCACCATCCGCGCCAGCCTGCGAGATGTCGAGCGCACGCTGCTGATCGCCATCGGGCTGGTGATCCTTGTTGTTTTTCTGTTTCTGCGCAACTGGCGCGCCACGCTGATCCCGAGCGTGGCAGTACCGGTTTCTCTGATCGGCACGTTCGGCGCGATGCACCTGTGTGGTTACAGTCTGAACAATCTTTCACTGATGGCATTGACCATTGCCACCGGTTTTGTCGTTGACGATGCCATTGTTGTGCTGGAAAACGTCTCGCGACATATCGAGAAAGGCCTGGAGCCGCTTGCGGCGGCGCTGAAAGGCGTGCGCGAAGTCGGTTTTACAGTGGTGTCGATGAGCGTTTCATTGATCGCGGTGTTCATTCCCATCCTGTTGATGGGCGGTATCGTCGGCCGGCTGTTCCGCGAGTTCGCCGTCACGCTGTCGGTAGCGATCCTGATTTCGCTGGCCCTTTCGCTGACGACGACGCCGATGATGTGTGCGCGTCTGCTGCGCGCGCACGAGCCGCGTGCTGAGGGCCGCTGGCAGCAGGCATCTGAAAAATTTTTCGCCGGTATGTTGCGCGGCTATGAACACAGTCTGGCGTGGGCGTTGCGCCATACGCGTTTCATCATGGTTTTGCTGGCAACGACCGTCGGTCTCAATGTGTATCTGTACATCGATATACAAAAGGGTTTCTTCCCGCAGCAGGACACCGGCCGCATTATCGGCAACGTGCAGGCCGACCAGGCCATTTCATTTCAGGCCATGCGCGAAAAGCTGGCCGCGTTTGTCGACATTATCCAGGCCGATCCGGCGATCGAATCGGTGACCGGATTCACCGGCGGCGGCCAGCGCAACAGCGGTTTCATGTTTGTTTCGCTCAAGCCCCGCGCCGAGCGCGACATCACCGCCGACCAGGTGGTGGCGCGGTTGCGCGGCAAGCTGGCGCAGGTGCCGGGTGCCAATCTGTTTCTGGTGCCGGTGCAGGATATCCGCGTCGGCGGGCGCGCCAGCAATGCGGCCTATCAATTTACGCTGCGTGCAGACGAGCTCGAACCGCTGCGCACCTGGACGCCACGCCTGCTGCGCGCCCTGCAGGACATGCCAGAACTTGCCGACGTCAACACCGACCAGCAGGTCAAGGGGCTGCAGACAACGCTGACGATCGACCGCGACACCGCGTCGCGCATGGGCATCACGCCGCGTATGATCGACACGGCACTCAATCTCGCCTTCGGACAGGCGCAGGTGTCGGTCATTTACTCGACCCTCAACCAGTACCGTGTGGTCATGGGGGTTGCCGAAAAATACTGGCAAAGTCCCGAGGCGCTCAAAGACATTTATGTGCAGTCGCCCTCGCGTGGCCAGGTGCCGCTGTCGGCGTTCGCGCGTTTTGAGACGACCAATACCTCGCTCGCGGTGAACCATCAGGGCCAGTTTGCGGCGGCTACTATTTCATTCAATCTGCCGATCGGCGTTTCGCTGAGCGATGCGGTGGCAGCCATCAATGCGACGATGACCCGCATCGGCGTGCCCTCGACCATCTACGGCAGCTTCCAGGGCACGGCGCGCGCGTTTCAGGCCTCGCTCTCCAGTCAGCCGTGGCTGATCCTGGCCGCGCTGATCGCGGTGTATATCGTGCTGGGGATACTCTATGAAAGTTATATCCACCCGATTACGATCCTGTCGACGTTGCCTTCCGCCGGTATCGGCGCGTTGCTGGCGCTGAAGCTGTTTCAGACCGAGTTCAGCATCATCGCCCTGATCGGCGTGATCCTGCTGATCGGTATCGTCAAGAAAAACGCCATCATGATGATAGACTTCGCCATCGCCGCGGAGCGCAATAGCGGGATACGACCCGAGCAGGCCATTTTCGAAGCCTGCCTGCTGCGGTTCCGGCCGATTATGATGACGACGATGGCCGCGTTGCTTGGCGCCATGCCGCTGGCGTTTGGTTTTGGTGACGGCTCGGAAATGCGCCGTCCGCTCGGCATTGCGATCGTTGGTGGGCTGGTCATGAGCCAGTTGCTGACCCTGTATACAACGCCGGTCGTTTATCTGTATCTGGACCGCTTTCGTTTGTGGTTCGAGCGCCGTCGCGGCGCCGGCCGCCTGTTGTTGGAGACAAGATGAATTTGCATTCGAATTTTCGCGCCGTGGCGCTGCTGACCGGCGCTGGCCTGTTTGGGGGCTGCATGGTCGGCCCCAAGTACGACAAACCGCCGGTGACGACGCCGGCGGCTTACAAGGAAACCGGCGACTGGAAAATCGCGCAGCCGCGCGACGGCATCAACCGCGGGCCGTGGTGGGAAATTTTCGGCGATGCGCAGCTCAACGCACTCGCACAGCAGGTCGATGTGTCGAACCAGAATGTGCGCGTTGCCGAAGCCAAGCTGCGGCAGGCCGAAGCGCTGGTCGAGCAATCGCGCGCCGGATTTTTTCCGACGCTAACCGGCAATACGAGCGCAACGCGCAGTCGCACGCCGAGCGTTTCGGGCGCCTCGACGGCGAGTTCCGCGCCGGCGAACGTTTACAACCTGTCGCTCAATGCCTCGTGGGCGCCTGATCTCTGGGGCAGTGTGCGCAGCACGGTCGACGCCAATGTCGCCAATGCGCAGGCCAGCGTGGCCAATGTCGCCGGCGTGCGCCTGCTCGCGCAGGCCCAGCTGGTGATCAATTTCTTCCAGTTGCGCGTGCTCGACAGCCAGCGCCGGTTGCTTGAATCCACGGTTGCCGCGTATCAAAAATCGCTGGAGCTGACGCGCAACCGCTACAACGCCGGTGTGGCGGCGCGCGCCGAGGTGGTGCTTGCCGAAACGCAGTTGCGCAGCACGCAGGCGCAGTTGATCGATGTCGGCGTGCAGCGCGCCCAGTTCGAGCACGCGATCGCGATCCTGATCGGCAAGCCGCCGGCGGATTTTTCTCTGGAAGCTACTTTGCTCACGGTTGCGATCCCGTCGCTGCCGCCGGGGCTGCCCTCCGAACTGCTTGAACGCCGTCCCGATATTGCTGCGGCGGAACGTCAGATGGCGGCAGCCAACGCGCAAATCGGTGTTGCGCAGGCGGCATATTTTCCGTCGCTGACCCTAAGCGGCGTGTTTGGCTTTCGTGCCAACAGCCCGCCCAACTGGTTGATGTCGCCGAGCCGGCTGTGGTCGGTCGGGCCGGCGTTGGCGGAAACGCTATTCGATGGCGGTAGCCGGCGCGCCGTCAAGAAGCAGGCGGAAGCCGCCTACGATGCGAACGTCGCGACGTACCGGCAGACCGTGCTCAACGCCTTCAAGGAAGTCGAAGACAATCTCTCCGCCCTGCGCATACTCGAGGAAGAAGCCAAGACACAGGACGAGGCGGTGCAGTCGTCAAAACTGTCGACCGAACTGACGCTGAATCAGTACAAGGCCGGCACCGTCAATTACCTGAACGTCGTCACGGTACAGGCGACGCAATTGAGCAATGAAGCGACCGCGGTGAAATTGCTCGGACAAAGACTGGTCGCCGCCGTTACGCTGGTGCAAGTGCTGGGCGGCGGCTGGAATGGATTGTCGGCGGGCGCTACGCCGCGTTGATTGCGGCGCCGGAAAACTAGGCGGCGGTCTTGCGTGCGCGCACGGCGCCCTTGGGTCTGGCCACCTTCGCTTCGCGCGGTGCGAATTCAAAGCTGACTTTGCCGTCTTCACCGCGCGTCAGGAACGCCGAGAACGGGCGCCCTTTCTTAGAAATAAAGCGGTGCAACAGATCGGTCTTGCCGACTGTTAGCAGCTTCTGCACCTGCTCGGTCTCGATCGGCCGTTGCAGAATAATTTTTCCGGTGCGGAAATCGCATTTGCGCTCCGGGCCGACGGAGTTTTCGCAGACGTAGGCTACGCCGTGACTGTAGACCGCGCCGCCGCATTTCGGGCAGGCGCCCAGCGACTGTTCTTTCGAGAAATCGACCGGCTCCGAATTGGCCTCGTTGCTCTGGCCGAAGTCGAATTCAATCGTGAATTCGGGCGTCATTTTGACCACCGCGACAAACGGCCGTCCCATGCGGCTGCGAAAACCCTGCAGCGGCCCGACTTTCTGCTCCGCCAGCAGCGTTTCAACCTCGGCCGGTTCGAGCTGCCGGCCCGCCATGATTTTCCACAACGCAAAGTCGCATTTCTGGCACTGAAATTTCTTGTAGTTTTCCTTGATCACGCCGCCGCATTTCTGGCACGGCGTAACGAGCGTGGAAAAATCACCCGGCACAGTGTCGCTTTCATGTTCCTTGGCGCGCGCCACCATGTGCCGCGTCATGTCCACGATCTGCTTCATGAACTGATCGCGTTTCAACTTGCCGTGTTCCATCTGCGCCAGCTTGTATTCCCAGTCGCCAGTCAGTTCCGGCGAGCACAACTCATCGATCTTCAGCCCGCGCAGCAGTGTGATCAGAGAAGACGCCTTGGCGGTGGGCTGCAACTCACGACCGTTGCGATGCACGTATTTTTCGAAAATGAGTCCTTCAATGACAGCTGCACGCGTCGCCGGCGTGCCGAGGCCCTTTTCGCTCATCGCTTCGCGCAGTTCTTCGTCCTCGATCAGTTTGCCGGCCCCTTCCATCGCGGAGAGCAGCGTGGCTTCCGAGTAGCGTGCCGGCGGTTTGGTTTGCAGCGCATCGACGGCGACTTCTTTTGTCCGCGGCGATTCCTTGGCGATCACCGGCACCAGGCCCGGCGTGTCGTCGGATTCGGCTTCTTTGCCGTAGATTTCGAGCCAGCCGGCGTTGACCATGACCTTGCCCTCGCTCTTGAAGGGCTCGTTCTCAACGCGCGTGATGCGCGTGGTGATCTGGAACTCGGCCGGCGGGAAAAACACTGCGAGAAAACGTTTTGTAACGAGGTCGTAGACCTTGGCTTCGGCCTCGCTCAGATTCTTCGGCGGTTGCGAAGTCGGAATGATCGCGAAGTGGTCCGAAATTTTGGCATTGTTGAAAATGCGTTTGTTCGGTTTGATCCACTTGTTTTTGAGGATGCTTTTGACGAACGGCTGGTATGGTTTGTCGAGCGCCTGCATGGCCTCGGTCACCGCCCCCAGATAATCTTCAGGCAGCGCGCGCGAATCGGTCCGCGGGTAGGTCAACACCTTGTGTTTTTCGTAGAGCGCCTGCGCGATCGACAGCGTGGTCTTCGCCGAAAAGCCGAAGCGGCCATTGGCTTCGCGCTGCAGGCTGGTCAGGTCGTAGAGCAGCGGCGACATCTGCGTCGACGCCTTGCTTTGTTCTTCGACCACGCCCGGTTTGCCGTCGCACTTGGCGCGGATGGCGTCGGCGCGCGCACGATCCCACAGGCGCTCGGCACGCAGGCCGCTGTCTTCGTCGTTCTTGTCGCGGCTGAAGGCTTCATCAAACCAGCGCCCGGCGTATTCGCCCGCTTTGCAGGTGAAGGTCGCGTGCACTTCGAAATAATCGCGCGAAACGAACTTCTTGATCTTTTCTTCGCGCTCGACGAGGATCGCCAGCGTCGGCGTCTGCACGCGGCCGACGGTGGTCAGATGAAAGCCGCCGGATTTCGAATTAAAGGCGGTCATTGCGCGGGTGCCGTTGATGCCGACCAGCCAGTCCGATTCGGAGCGGCACACCGCCGCGTCGGCGAGCGCCAGCATGTCCTTGTCGGCGCGTAATTGGGTGAAACCTTCACGGATAGATGTCGGTGTCATCGATTGCAGCCACAGGCGCTCGACGGGTTTGTCCGTTTTGGCGTGGCGCGCGATGTAACGGAAGATGAGTTCACCCTCGCGGCCCGCGTCACAGGCGTTGATCAGGCCCGTCACGTCCTTGCGCTTGACGAGTTTCGTCAGCAGTTTGAGACGGTCTTCAGAACGCTCAAGCGGTTGCAGATCAAAATGCGGCGGGATGACCGGCAGGTGCGCGAAAGACCATTTGCCGCGCTTCACTTCGACGCCTTCCGGCGGCACGATGGTCAGCAAATGGCCGACGGCGGAGCTCAATACAAAATCGTCGCTCTCGAAGTAATCGCCCTCGCGCTTGAAGCCGCCCAGCACGCGCGCAATATCGGTCGCCACCGAAGGCTTCTCGGCGATGATCAATTTTTTTCCGGCCGCCGGAACTACTTTCGCAGCTGCTTTTTTTGCGACGGCGGGCTTTTTCTTTTTTGCGACGGCTTTCGCTGGCATGGGGGTCCCGTGACAAAAGTCACGACGGATGGTCAGGTCAAGAGAGCGGCAGATGATAAGAACAAACTTCTGCCAAAGCAAGCGGCGTTGTCGCACTTGCCGCGACATACGCCGCAAGTATTACGGCCGGCGCTCAACGAATGCGCTGATATTTGTTGCCGGGCAATTTCTCGATTAGGCCTGACAATTCAAGCTCAAGCAGCAAGGTATTGATACTATCTGCAGTCATGCCGGCACGTGCCGTCAAGGCGTCGAGGCCGCAGGGATCGTGCCCCAGGATTTCAAGCAACCCGGCGGCTGCGGCGTCAGGCGCCGGCAGCGGGTCGATGCCGGCGCCTGATCTTGCGAAATCAAATTCTTCGAGAATGTCGTTGACGTCGTCTACCAGTTTTGCGCCCTGTTTGATCAGGCGGTGACAACCTTTGGACAGCGGCGAATGAATCGACCCGGGCAATGCAAACACTTCACGGCCTTGCTCATTCGCAAGTCGCGCCGTGATCAATGAGCCGCTTTGCAGGGCCGCTTCGATCACCAGACAGCCGCGGCTGATGCCGCTGATCAGGCGATTGCGCCGCGGGAAATTCGAGGCCAGCGCAGGTGTTCCCAGCGGAAATTCCGAAATCAGCGCACCGCGTTCGGCCAGCGCGTGAGCCAGCGCACGGTTGCGCGCCGGATAAACGACGTCGAGGCCGGTACCCACCACGGCGATACTTGATGCCTGCCCGGCAATGCCGCCGCGGTGTGCCGCCGCATCGACGCCGAGCGCAAGCCCGCTGACGACGGTGATGCCCGCGTCGCTCAGTGCGCGCGCGAAATCCTCCGCGTTTGCCACGCCCTGTGCTGTTGCGTTGCGGCTACCGACGATGGCGAGCGCAAAACGGTTGAGCAACGCACAATCGCCTTTGACGTACAGCAGCGGCGGCGGATCCGGGATCTGCAACAGGAGTTGCGGATAGCTTTCATCACCGAGCATGACAATATGGTTTGCGGGGTCCGCCAGCCAGTCGAGTGCGCCGCGCGCTGCCGCCTGATTTCCGCCGCCGGCGATCGCCGCGGCAATCTCTGGCGATACATGACGCTGCAACTCCAGAATGCCGGTGTCGAGAACCTGTTGCGGCGGGCCGCAGGCGGCGAGCAACTGACGGATTGAAGCGCCGCCGAGTCCCTCAACCAGCGTCAGGCGCAGCCAAGCTTCGCAGGTTTGCGTGTCAGTCGTTTGCACGGGCGGCTTTCATCATCCAATGCACAGCGGCCGCCCGCTGCCGGGTAAGGCTAGGGGGTGGTCGCCAGATCCAGCAGGTTGACCGGTCGTTCCGCATTCATGATCAACGCATAAGAGGCGCGATCGAAGACACGGAAAACCATCATCAACCCATATCGTTCGTCCGGCAGGTCAGCCGCTGGCAGGTTGGTTTTATCGTCCTTGTACAAGGCGCCGAGCGGCCCGATCCGCCCCCACAAGGGCGAATTGCGTGTGACCAGCGGTTCGTTGACATAGCTCTTGTTTGACGTGTCGTTCCCCGAAGGGCCCAAACGCCCCCACAGCGGGCTTTCGCGCATGCGGTTCGTTGACGCATTGAGGTTGCGGTAAATCGCAAACACATGCCCGACTTCCACGCCGTCCTTGGCGCCGCGACTGAGCGCAACGATACCGTTGCCGCCGGTTTCAAACAGGCTGCCGTAGGCGGCAATGATAAAGGCATTGATTTTTTTGCCCGGTGCATGCGGTGCGTAAGCGCTTAACAGGGTTTCGCGCGGCGCGGGCAGCAGGTAATCGCCGGAATAAATTTCCAGCTGTGACTTGACGATTTGCAGCGTGCTGACATCACCGAACTTGGTGACGGTTGCTTCGCCCAGATAGGTGGCTTCCTGACCCAGAGTTTCGTTTGTTTCCGGATCCACCATGTTCTCGCCAGGGCGGAAGATTTGCCAGTTCAGGCCTTTTTCCTTGGTGACCCCTTTGGCATAAGCAACGCTGCCCGCGCCGAGGGCGACGCGGTTTTCCTGGGTGCGCACGATGCGCGGCGCGTCTGCCAGCTGGTTGGGCTCAATGATCAGCGGTTGGCTCAGGAACGGTTCGATGTCCGCCGTCGGTATCGCCGGAATTGCCTCGGGCGCCCGCGCCGTTTCCACAGTTCCGGGCGTCATTTTCACCGTTTCCGTTTTCAGCAGGCGGAGGCGCGTTTCACTATAGCTGCGGTCGAGCACCAGCACATCGCCGGGAGCGATGCGGTTCGGGTTCGGGATTAGCTCTTGGTTCAGCTTCCACAGATCATTCCATTTCCACGGACTTTTCAGGAACCGGCTGGAGATGGCCCACAGGGTGTCGCCGGGCACGACGACATAGCGGTCCGGGGCTCCCTCAATCAGGTCATCAGTAATCGCCGCCGGCGCTGGAGCGACCGAACAGCACAATAAAATCAGCGATATAATCGATTTACGCATCGCGCCTCCGTTGCAGCTTTCCCGGAAACCGCGCCACGCGCGGACCGAGCCAATAGATCACATTCTGGTTTAAATTCTGCGCCTAATCAATTAAATTTGCAAGATATTATGGCTCTGTTGCCCATCCTTCAATACCCCGACGAACGGCTGCATCGGGTCGCCCACCCCGTCAGGGCGGTCGATGCAAAAATAAAACATTTAATCAAAGACATGGCTGATACCATGTATGCTGCTCCGGGCATTGGCTTGGCTGCAACACAGGTTGATGTTTTGTTGCGCATCGTTGTCATCGACAGCTCGGCGAGCCACGACCAGCTTCGCGTGTTCATCAATCCGGAGATCATCGCGCACAGTGGTGTTTCCGATTTTGAAGAGGGTTGCCTCTCGGTGCCGGGCATCTACGAAAAGGTGCCGCGCGCCGATCGCATCACGGTCCGCGCGCTGGATGCGCAGGGTCAATCCTTCGAGCTCAAGGCGGACGGACTGCTTGCCGTGTGCATCCAACATGAGATGGATCATCTGGAGGGCAAGGTGTTTGTCGATTATTTGTCCCGCCTGAAGCAACAACGCATTGCCGAAAAGCTCAAGAAGCAGCGCCGCAGAACCATGTAGGCACTTGCTGCCGCGACACCGCTTGCGCTGCACGTCGTTGCAGCGGACGGCGATTCCAAAGGGTAAACATGAAATTGATTTTTGCCGGCACGCCGGAATTTGCCGCGATTGCGCTGGAAGCACTGTGCGATGCCGGACATGAAATCGGGCTGGTTTTGACACAGCCCGACCGCCCGGCGGGCCGTGGCATGCATGCGCGGGAAAGCCGCGTCAAAGTGCTGGCGAAAAGCCGTGCATTGCCGATCGCGCAACCAACCGGATTGAAAACGGCCGAAGCGGAAGCGCTGTTGCGTGCCATTGGCGCAGAGGCGATGGTGGTGGCGGCGTATGGATTGATCCTGCCGCAGGCCGTGCTTGATATTCCGCCGCGCGGTTGCCTCAATATTCACGCGTCACTGCTGCCGCGCTGGCGCGGTGC
>JANXSE010000456.1 GCA_025356695.1 Betaproteobacteria bacterium | reverse complement strand
ACCACATTGACGCCGAATGCCTCCGCCAGCGCTGTGACCTTGCGCATCTGTGTCACACCGCCGACTTTGGTAACGCTGGGCTGCGCATAGGTGATCGCACCGTGTTCGAACATACTCTTGAATTCCGGCAACATCGCGTTCTCGCCGGCCGCCGTCGGGATGCCACCGGCGCTTTGCACCCGCGCCAGACCGCGATGGTCCTCAGGCGGCCACACCGGCTCCTCCAGCCATTTGAGATTCAGCGGCTGCAGCTTGCGCGCCATGGCAACCGCTTCGTCGATCGTCCACGGGCAATTGCAATCGACCATGATCGGCAGATCGGCGCCGGCGACCTCGCGCGCCGCCTTGATTGGCGCCTCGGTGATTTCATGCAACTTGATATGACGGTAACCGCGTTTGAGCGCGCGTTCGGTGTAATGCGTAACTGCACGCGGCTCGCCGTAGCGCAGCAGACTTGCATAGGCGGGTAGATCCTGACGCGGCGAACCGCCGAGCAGGCGGTAGAGCGGCAACCCGGCGAGTTTGCCGGCGATGTCCCACAGCGCGATGTCGATCGCCGACAGCGCGTACATGGCCGGCCCGTTGCGGCCGACGCCGCCGAGATTGCGCTGCAACTGATCGACCAGCACACTGATTTCGGTCGGATCGCGACCGATGCACATCGGGCCGATAAAGGAATCGATGGCGGCCTTCGTCGCGGTGTAAATCCGGTGGCCGAAACCCTCGCCCCAGCCGGTAACGCCGCCGTCGGTATCGATGCGCACCAGCAGCGTGTCCATGGCGGTGCGGGCGACGCCGCTGGCTTTCGGCAGCACGTCGCCTTCGATCAGCATCGGCATGCTGACCACGATAGTTTCGATTTTCGTGATTTTCATCTATCTCCCCTGCATTTCCAGTTTTTTCCGACGACCGCAGCGTATCACGCTGCGCACCGACGCAGCCCCCCCGTAACCGCTTGCGCCGGCGGCGATTTTATTGACGTGGATCATAGCCGCACGAATGCCACGCCTCAGGCGATTGCCGCCGCTGTAGACTGTCAATATGGATAAGTCGGACTCAGCAGCGCCGGCCGGTGCCGGCCCTGCCCAATGGGCTGATCAGCTCGCCGCCATCAATCAGGCGGTCGATCCGTTTGGCATCGGCGCATCGTTCGCCGATGTGACGCAGGCTTGGCTCGCGCAACCAACCCGGCTGGCCTCATCGCTCGCGGATCTCGCGCGCGATGTTCAGGCCATGCAACTTAGTGCGTGGCAGGCGGCCGCCGGACTGACGCCGACGCCGGTCGTCAAGACCGCGCCGGACGACGTGCGCTTTGCCGATGCCGCCTGGACCGAACTGCCGGCGTTCGCCCTCTTGAAAAATTACTACCTGCTCTATACCCACTGGCTGCAGGAAACGCTCTTCGAATCGCCCGGCGTGTCGGCCAAAGAGCGCCGGCAAACGACGTTCTGGGCGCGGCAATGGCTGAACGCGATCGCACCGAGCAATTTCCTCTTCACCAATCCGGTCGCCCTGCGCAAGGCCTGGGAATCAGGCGGACAAAGCGTCGGCGCCGGTTTGAAGCTGTGGCTTGACGACCTGCGCGTGGGCGATGTGCAGATGGTCGAGCGCGGCGCGTTCAAAGTCGGCCAGAACCTGGCGACGACGCCCGGCGCGGTGGTTTACCGCAATGAACTGATGGAACTGATCCAGTACACGCCGACGACACCGGAAGTGCGGGCGGTGCCCCTTGTCATCATTCCACCGTGGATCAACAAGTACTACATACTCGATCTCAACGACAAAAAAAGCCTGCTGCGCTATCTGGTCAACCAGGGCTATACGGTGTTTGTCGTCAGTTGGAAGAACCCGGCCTCGGCGCAGGCCGACACGAGCTTCGACGACTATCTGATGAAAGGCATGAAGCAGGCGATCGATGTCGCGCGCGCCATCTGTCAGGTACCGCAGGTGCATGCCATTGGCTATTGCATCGGCGGCAGCGGACTGACGGCGCTGATGGCGTGGCTGAACCGGGAACACGCCGATGCAGCCGCCGTGCCGGTCTCGCACTGGACACTGCTGGCAACCCTGGTCGATTTTTCGCGCCCCGGCGCCATCGAAGTCTTCATCGACGAGCGCACGATCGAAGCGCTCGAAAAAATGATGGCGCAACACGGTTATCTCGACGGCCGCGAGATGTCACGCGCCTTCCGCCTGCTGCGTTCAAACAGCCTGATCTGGCAATACTTCGTGCACAGCTACCTCTTTGGCGAGGCGCCGCCGCCGTTTGATGTGTTGTACTGGAACACCGACGTCACGCGCATGCCGCGGGCGATGCACAGTTACTATCTGCGCCGCTTTTATCTCGACAACGCGCTGATCAAAAAGGACGCGCTGACGATGGCGGGACATCCGATCGACCTCGCACGGATCTGCCAGCCGCTGTATGCGGTCGGCTGCGAAGAGGACCACATCGCGCCGTGGAAAGCGACCTTCCAGATTGCGAAGCATATCGCCGCCCCCGTGCACTACACGCTGTCGTCGTCGGGCCACATCCTCGGCATCATCAATCCACCGGTCAAACCGGCGAAACGTAGTTATTGGAGCGGTGAAACAGACGACAGCTCAGCGGACGAATGGCTCAAACACCAGAGAAAAATCGAAGGCTCGTGGTGGGAGGACTGGACGACGTGGCTGGCCCGACGCTGCGGGTCCAAGGTTGCGGCGCGCCCGCTCGGTAGCGCCGAATACCCGGTGATCAGCACGGCGCCGGGCAGCTACGTTCACGAAATCTGATTGCGGCAGCTTAGTCCGGCGCCCCCAGTGCCAGCCCCATTTGCACGCAGCTGTCGTAGACGACGCCGCCCTCGGTGGTCAAACGTGCGCCCTCGCTCAGCACATGACGGCGCACATCATTCAACTCAAGCAGGTGCCTGACCTCCGCCCCGGCCAGCAGCAAAGCATCCGCGATAAATGCGCGGTGGCAGTGGCGCGGATCTTTTTCTGCGCACATGAGGACAGTTGGCGTCGTCGCTGCGAGGCCAAGAAGGCGTGCGATCGCCTCACTGAAAAGCGGGCTTGCGGTGTGGTCGGCGAAGCCGCGCATGGCGGGATCGGACAGCGCGATGTGCCGGGACCGCGGCTGCGGACTGCGCATGCCGCCCAGTGCCGGGCCCTCCCACAGATAGCGGATGCCGGCGGCGCGCAACGCCGGCTCCAGCGCCATCCGCGCGAACTGCGGATGCCGTTTCGACGCGGGATACGCGCGCACATCCACGAGACAGGCCACTCCCGCAGCGCGCAATTGCGCAACAAAGTCGCTGGCACTGCGGTTGCCGTGGCCAATTGAAAAAATCGTGGTGGATGCAGCGGTGGCGTCGGTCATATTGAATCAACAAAAAAGCCGGCACAAGGCCGGCTTTTAATACATCACTGTTGTTATCACGCAGCCTTTGCAGGCGCTTCCTTTTTGTTGTCCTCTGCCTGCTCCGGACGGTCGAGCAGCTCGACAAACGCCATAGGAGCATTGTCCCCCTTGCGAAAACCGAATTTCAGAATACGCAGATAGCCGCCGTTGCGCTTGGAATAACGGGGACCGAGTTCGCCGAACAGCTTGACGACGATATCGCGGTCGCGCAGACGATTGAAGGCGATGCGGCGGTTGGCCAGCGACGGTTTCTTGCCGAGAGTAATGATCGGCTCCACCACCCGGCGCAGTTCCTTGGCTTTCGGCAGCGTGGTTTTGATGACTTCGTGCCGCAGCAGCGATACGGTCATATTGCGCAGCATCGCGAGGCGATGGCTGCTGGTACGGTTGAGTTTCCGTAATCCGAGACGATGACGCATGATGTCCTCTTAGGCTTTCTCGAGACCGGCGGGTGGCCAGTTCTCAAGGCGCATGCCGAGCGTCAAACCGCGCGACGCCAGCACTTCCTTGATTTCGTTAAGCGACTTGCGACCGAGGTTCGGCGTTTTAAGCAGTTCCGTCTCGGTGCGTTGAATCAGGTCGCCGATGTAGTAAATGTTTTCCGCCTTCAGGCAGTTGGCCGAACGCACGGTCAGCTCGAGGTCGTCGACCGGGCGCAGCAGAATCGGGTCGATCTGCTGTGCCTTCGGCACTTCGGCCAGCGCCGGCGTGCCCTTGAGGTCGGCGAACACCACCAGCTGGTCGACCAGGATACGGGCGGCGTAACGGATCGCCTCTTCCGGCTCGATGGCGCCGTTGGTTTCGATGTCGACAATCAGCTTGTCGAGGTCGGTGCGCTGTTCGACACGCGCCGAATCGACATGGTAGCTGACGCGACGCACCGGACTGAACGAAGCGTCGAGCACGATATTGCCGACCGAACGCGAGGTCATCGCTTCGAGCAACGGATCACCGCGGTTGGTGCGCACGGTACCCGGCACGTAGCCGCGGCCATGTTCCACCTTGATCTGCATGTCCAGCTTGCCACCGGCAGAGAGGTGCGCGATGACGTGGTCGGGATTGACGATCTCGACGTCGTGCATCTCTTCAATGTCTTTCGCCGTCACGATGCCTTCGCCGTCTTTTTTGAGCGAGAGCGTGACTTCTTCGCGGTTGTGCAGCTTGAGCACGATACCTTTGAGATTGAGCAACAGGTCGACAACGTCTTCCTGCACGCCGTCAATCGTGGAGTACTCGTGCAACACGCCGCTGATCTTGACCTCGGTCGGCGCGTAGCCGGGCATGGAGGAAAGCAGAACGCGGCGCAATGCGTTACCGAGCGTATGGCCGTAGCCGCGCTCGAAAGGCTCCATCGTCACCTTCGCGTGAAACGGCGAAATGTTCTGCACGTCGATAATGCGAGGTTTTAGAAATGTGCTGCTTTGCATGGCCTGATCCTCTGACAATTAGGCATTGGTCGATACAATCATCGAACAACGCTGCCGCCGATGCTGGGCGCGGAGAAAAAACCACCCCGCGCGCCCCATCGCTATTTTCGCGCTACTTGGAATACAGCTCGATCACCAGCGATTCGTTGATTGTGGAAGGCAGATCGCTGCGCTGTGGCATGTTCTTGAACTTGCCCTTGAGCGCCGTGCTGTCGACTTCCAGCCATTCCGGAAAGCCGCGACCCGCACCGGCTTCCGCCGCCGCCTTGATCCGCAAATGTGCTTTCGCCTTCGGCGCCACTTCAACTTCATCGCCCGGACGCAACTGATAGGACGGAATGTTCACACGCTTGCCGTTCACGAGGATGCCGTTGTGACGGACAATCTGGCGCGCTTCGGAACGCGACGAGCCGAAACCCATCTTGTAGGTAATGTTGTCGAGGCGCGACTCCAGGGCGAACAGCAGGTTTTCACCCGTGATGCCTTTTTGCTGGTCAGCCTTCTTGTAAACCGTACGGAACTGACGCTCGAGCAGGCCGTAAATACGGCGGACTTTCTGCTTTTCGCGCAGCTGCACGCCATAGCCCGACAGGCGGCTGTTCTTCTGCCCATGCTGGCCCGGCGGATAATTACGGCGCTCGATCGCGCATTTGTCGGTAAAGCACTTGTCGCCCTTGAGGAACAATTTCTCGCCCTCGCGGCGGCATTGACGGCACTTTGCGTCTAGATTTCTGGCCACAGCCGATTCTCCTTAGATGCGACGCCGCTTCGGCGGGCGGCAACCGTTATGCGGCACCGGCGTCACGTCGGCGATGCTGGTGATTTTGAAACCAAGGGCGTTGAGTGCGCGCATCGCAGATTCGCGACCGGGCCCCGGCCCTTTGATACGAACTTCCAGATTCTTCACGCCGCATTCCTGCGCAACCTTGCCGGCGTGCTCTCCCGCGACCTGTGCGGCGAACGGGGTCGATTTGCGCGAACCCTTGAAGCCGGCCGAACCGGTTGTCGCCCACGACAGGGCGTTGCCCTGGCGGTCGGTGATCGTGATGATGGTGTTGTTGAAGGAAGCGTGAATGTGGGCGATGCCTTCCGCCACATTCTTCTTGACCTTCTTGCGAACCCGCGTATTTGCTTTTGCCATGTTTTCTGCTTTCCGCTCTCAGCGCTGCATTACGCCGAAACTGCCTTCATGAGTTTAACCGCTGCCTTGCGCGGCCCCTTGCGCGTGCGTGCGTTGGTGCGCGTGCGCTGGCCGCGAACCGGCAGACCGCGACGGTGCCGCAAGCCGCGCCATGTCCCCAGATCCATCAGGCGCTTGATGTTCATCGACACTTCGCGCCGCAGATCGCCTTCGGTCGCAAACTTGCCGACCTGCTCGCGCAGTTTGTCCATTTGTGAATCGGACAAATCCTTGATCTTGGTGGTCGTGGTGATGCCTGCCGCCGCGCAGATCAGGCGCGCACGGCTGCGGCCGATGCCATAAATTGCGGTCAGCGCGACATCAGCGTGCTGATGATTTGGTATGTTTACCCCACCGATACGGGCCATATTCGTCTACCTTATTGCGTGCGACGCGCCAAAAACGCGCCAAAAAAACGAAAGCTTGCGATTATAACGTGTTAATTTGTTTCGGCATATACCGAAACAATGTCTAACCCTGGCGTTGCTTGTGACGCGGATCCTTGCAGATGATCCTTACCACACCCTTGCGGCGGATAATCTTGCAATTGCGGCATACTTTCTTTACCGAGGTGCGTACTTTCATGTTCTGCTCCTTGCTATCCCGTCAATCTCATTTCGCGCGGAACGTGATCCGGCAGCGCGTCAAATCGTACGGTGACACTTCAACCGTCACCTTGTCACCGGGCAGAATGCGGATGTAATGCATGCGCATCTTGCCGGAAATGTGGCCGAGAACCGTGTGGCCGTTTTCCAGCTTGACCCGGAATGTTGCGTTTGGCAGTGTTTCTTCAATGACACCAGCCATTTCTATCGTTTCTTCTTTTGCCATCTAGCGCGCCGGGAAAATTCCGCCAGCCTTGAAGTTCGCCTTTTTCAGCAGGCTTTCATACTGGTGGCTCATGATGTAATTCATGACCTGCGAACGAAAATCCATTGTCACGACGACGATGATCAAAAGACTGGTGCCGCCGAAATAAAACGGCACCTGTTTCCAGACAATCAGAAATTCAGGCAACAGACATACCAGTGTGACGTAGATCGAACCGACCAGCGTCAGGCGCAGCATGATCTTCTCAATGTAGCGCGCAGTCTGCTCACCGGGACGGATGCCCGGCACGAAGGCGCCGCTCTTCTTGAGGTTGTCGGCCGTTTCTTTCGGGCTGAACATCAGTGCCGCGTAGAAATAGCAGAAAAACACTATCGCCGCAGAATACAGAAACACATAAATCGGCTCGCCCGGACGCAGCGTGTTCGCGATGTCAGCAAGCCAGCGCATATCCTGCCCGCTGCCGAACCAGCTGCCCAGCGTCGCCGGGAACAGGATGATGCTGGAGGCGAAGATCGGCGGAATCACGCCCGACATATTGAGCTTGAGCGGAAGGTGCGAGGCCTGACCGCCGTAGATCTTGCGGCCGACCTGGCGCTTCGCATAGTTGATCAGTATGCGGCGCTGTCCGCTCTCGACGAAACAGACCAACGCCGTGACGCCAACCACGAGGAAAGCAACCACGAAAATGAACAGAATCGAAAACGCGCCGGTACGTTGCAGTTCGAGAGTACCGGCAACCGCGTGCGGCAGGCCTGCTGCAATACCGCTGAAAATGATGAGTGAGATGCCGTTGCCGAGACCACGTTCGGTAATCTGTTCGCCCAGCCACATCAGGAACATGGTGCCGGTGACCAGCGTCAGCATGGTGATCAGCCGGAAGGCAAGACCCGGTTCCAGCACGAGGCCGCGCTGCGACTCCAGCGCGATCGCGATGCCCATGCCCTGAAACAGGGCGAGCGCGGCGGTGCCATAACGGGTGTACTGCGTGATCTTGCGGCGGCCCGACTCGCCCTCTTTCTTCAGTGCTTCGAGCGAGGGCGACACGACGGTCATCAACTGCATAATGATCGACGCAGAAATATAGGGCATGATGCCCAGCGCCAGAATCGTGAAGCGCGACAGTGCGCCGCCGGAGAACATGTTGAACATGTCCAGGATGCCGCCTTTTTGCGACTTGAACAGATCGGCAAGCGCGACAGGATCAATGCCCGGCACCGGAATATGCGCGCCGATGCGGTACACAATCAGCGCGCCAAGCAAGAACATCAGGCGACGTTTGAGGTCGCCCATCTTGCCCTGCATGCTGAACATGGAATCCTGGGTTGCCAACTTGATCAGCCCTTCTTGGCTTTCTTGCCTGCCGCGCCGTCTTTAGCGCCCTTGGCCGGTTTGGCGGCGGGCTGTGCGTCTGCCGCCGGTTTGGCTTTTTTCACTTTCGGCTTGGCTTCAGCACTTGCCTCGGCTGCCGCCGCAACTTTGGCGTTTTCTTCGGCAATCGACGCCGAATTGGTCGCCGCACGCTGTTCGGCCTTGGCAATGGCCGCGACCTTGGCCGCAGCTTTTTTGCCCTTGCCCTTCGGCGCTTCCGCCGTTGCCGGCATCTCGACCTTGCCACCGGCCGCTTCAACAGCCGCCCTGGCGCCCTTCGAGGCCAACAGGCCCGACAGGGTAATTTTGCGTTTGAGTTCGCCCGTCACGATGACCTTGGCAGTCAATGCATGGATCGGCACGATGCCCGCTTCTTTCAGCACCGAAATGTCGATGACATCGGCCTTGAGACGGTTCAGATCGCCCAGACGTACTTCGGCGGTGTCATTACGCATGTGCGAAACGAAGCCGCGTTTCGGCAAACGGCGCTGCAAAGGCATTTGACCGCCTTCGAAGCCGACCTTGTGATAACCACCGGCGCGCGCACTCTGGCCTTTGTGTCCGCGACCGGCCGTTTTGCCGGTGCCGCTGCCGATACCGCGACCGACGCGTTTTTTCGCGTGCTTGGCGCCGGCGGCCGGCTTAATCGTGTTCAGAAGCATTTAGCCCTCACATTTCACGAGGTAGTTAACTTTTTTAATCATGCCGCGTGTGGCCGGCGTATCGATGATCTCGACCGTATGATTAATGCGACGAAGACCAAGTCCGAGCATCGTTGCACGGTGTGATCCGATGGTACCGATCACACTTTTGATCTGTGTAACCTTGATGGTTTTGCCTGCGGGTTTCGTTTTAGCCATGATTACCCCGTGACCTCTTCAACCGTCTTGCCGCGTTTGGCGGCAATGTCCGCCGGCGAATTCATCGCCTGCAGACCGTTCAGCGTTGCGCGAACAACGTTGTAGGGGTTGGTCGAACCGATAATCTTGGCAAGCACGTTGGTCACACCCAGCACTTCAAACACTGCGCGCATCGGACCGCCGGCAATAATGCCCGTGCCCTCGGAAGCCGGTTGCATGTAAACGCGCGCCGAGCCGTGACGGCCGATTACCGCATGCTGCAAGGTGCCGTTTTTCAGGCTGATCTTCACCAACCTGCGGCGCGCTTCGTCCATCGCCTTTTGCACCGAAACCGGAACCTCGCGCGATTTACCCTTGCCCATACCGACGCGACCATCGCCGTCGCCGACAACAACCAGCGCGGCGAAGCCCATTACCCGGCCGCCTTTGACGACTTTTGTAACGCGGTTGATCGCAACCATTTTTTCGCGCAGTCCATCCGTGCGTTGTTCGCCGGTGGACATCTTGCCTGCCTGGAGTTTCGCCATATTATTTCCTGACTAGAACTTGAGTCCGTTTTCACGCGCCGCTTCAGCCAATGCCTTGACGCGACCGTGATAACGATAGCCGCTGCGGTCAAACGCCACCGCTTCGACACCCGCCTGCTTCGCTTTTTCGGCGATACGCTTGCCGATCGCGATCGCCGCCTCGACATTGCCGCCGTTTTTGAGGCTTTTGCGCACTTCCGGCTCGACCGTCGATGCACTTGCCAGCACCTTGGAGCCGGTGGCGTCGATAACCTGCGCGTAAATGTGCGTGTTCGAACGATGCACCGTAAGACGCACCGCCTGAACCTGTTTGATCTGGTGGCGGGTACGGCGCGAACGGCGGATGCGCGATGTGTTCTTGTCTTTCATGACAACCTCTATTTCTTCTTGGTCTCTTTGAGCACCACGGTCTCGTCGGAGTAACGCACGCCTTTGCCCTTGTAAGGCTCCGGACTGCGATAGGCGCGCACTTCCGCCGCGATCTGACCGACGACTTGTTTATCGATACCCTTGATCAGAATTTCCGTCTGCGTCGGCGTCTCGACCTTGATGCCCTGCGGCATCTGGTGCACGACCGGGTGCGAAAATCCGAGCGTCAGATTCAACTTGTCGCCCTGGGCCTGCGCGCGATAACCAACGCCGACCAGCAGGAGCTTCTTTTCGTAACCTTTGGTGACGCCCTGCACCATGTTTGAAAGCAGGGCGCGCGTCGTGCCAGACATCGCGTCGGCTGCATGGGAAGCACCAACCGGCGCCACGCGCAGTTCCTTCTCGACTTTTTCGACCGTCACATGGGCGGACAATGTGCGCTTCAGGGTGCCCAGCGGGCCCTTGATGGAGATTTCGCTGTTGGCCAGCTGTACTTCAACATTACCCGGAAGCTCAACCGGCGCTTTACCTATTCTAGACATCGCAATTCCTCGTTTGCCGCTTCAACTATGCAACGATGCACAGAACTTCACCGCCGATGCCGAGACCGCGCGCTTTGCGGTCCGTCATCACACCTTTCGAGGTGGAGACGATGGCGACACCAAGCCCGTTCATGACCTTAGGGATGCTGTCACACGGCTTGTAAATGCGCAGACCGGGGCGGCTCACGCGCTCAAGCTTTTCAATGACAGGACGCCCCGCATAATATTTAAGCCCGACTTCGAGCGTCGGCTTGCCATCGGCAGCACGCAGCGCGAAATCGTCGATATAGCCCTCGTCTTTGAGGACTTTCGCAATCGCCGCTTTAACCTTGCTGGCGGGCATCGTTACTGAATTCTTTTCCGACATCTGCGCATTGCGAATGCGCGTCAACATGTCGGCGATCGGATCACTCATGCTCATAATATGTGCCTCTCGTCCGACTTACCAACTGGCCTTGATCACACCGGGAACTTCACCACGCATTACGGTCTCGCGCAGTTTGGTGCGGCCGAGGCCGAACTTGCTGTAAACGCCGCGCGGGCGGCCGGTAATGGCGCAACGGTTGCGCAAGCGCACCGGGCTCGCATTACGCGGCAGCTTTTGCAGCCTGAGCCGCGCTTCGTAGCGGTCTTCCGGACTCAACTTCTGGTCGTTGATGAGCGACATCAGTTCGGTGCGCTTGGCGGCGAATTTCTTGACCGTCTTGCGGCGATTCTGGTCGCGCAGTTTCAGTGCGAGTTTGGACATGGTTCAGTTCCTGAACGGAAATTTGAATGCCGCCAGCAGCGCCTTGCCTTCGTCGTCGCTCTTGGCGCTGGTGGTGATCGTGATGTTCATGCCACGCAGGGCATCAATCTTGTCATACTCGATTTCCGGGAAAATGATCTGTTCCTTGATCCCGAAATTGAAGTTACCCCTGCCATCGAAAGACTTGGCGGAGATGCCGCGAAAATCGCGAATACGCGGGATCGCCACCGTCACCAGACGGTCGAGAAATTCATACATGCGTGTCCCGCGCAGCGTGACCTTGCAGCCGATCGGATAATTGTCGCGGATCTTGAAGTTCGCGATCGACTTGCGCGACTTCGTCACCAGCGGTTTCTGGCCGGCGATCTTGCTCATGTCGGCGACTGCGTTATCCAGGATCTTCTTATCCGCGACGGCCTCGCCCACGCCCATGTTGAGCGTGATTTTTTCGATGCGCGGCACCTGCATGGCGGATTTATACCCGAACTGTTTCGTCAGTTGCGCAATCACGTTGTCGCGGTAATGGATGTGGAGCCGTGCGCTGTCTGCCGGCTTTGCTGCCTTTGCCGTCGTAGTCATGCGTCAATCACTTCGCCGTTGGATTTGAAAAAGCGCACGCGACGACCGTCTTCGAGCAACTTGATGCCGACCCGGTCGGCCTTCTTGGTGGCCGGGTTGAAAATGGCAATGTTCGACACGTGCAACGGCATGTCTTTTTCGACGATGCCACCCTGAAGGTTTTTCTGCGGGTTCGGGCGCTGGTGTTTCTTGACGCGATTGATCCCGTCAACCAGCACGTGTTCCGCATCGACGACGCGTGACACCGCGCCGCGCTTGCCCTTGTCTCTGCCAGTGATGACGATGACGTCGTCACCTTTTTTGATTTTGCGCATACGAATAGTCCCGTTTGTTCTTCGCGCTTACAGCACTTCTGGCGCGAGCGACACAATCTTCATGAAACGCTCGTTCCTCAATTCCCGCGTGACCGGTCCGAAAATCCGGGTGCCGATCGGCTCGAGCTTTGCCGTGAGAAGTACCGCCGCATTTCCGTCGAACTTGATGACAGAGCCGTCGGCGCGGCGAATACCTTTGGCCGTGCGGACGACGACAGCGTTGTAAACCTCGCCCTTTTTGACACGGCCGCGCGGAGCCGCATCCTTGATGCTGACCTTGATGACGTCGCCAATGCCCGCATAGCGACGCTTGGAACCGCCGAGGACCTTGATGCACATCACGGCGCGCGCACCGGTGTTGTCAGCAACATCCAGAATGGATTGCATCTGTATCATTTTGCTCTCGCTTTAAAGCTGCACTGCTTCCAACTTGATCCGCCAGCTACTGCGCCTCGCGGTCAGTCTTGGAACCCGTTCGGGTCTGATTGGTTTTTCCCGGAAGAAAAATATGACTACCGGAAAAGCCGGCGATTATACATCAAATCGCCGGCCGGTTCAATACTCATCACAACTTATTTCATTCATCCTGTCCATCGTATCCGTAAATCATGCACGGAAAACTACTGGAAAGGCTAGATTACGCGGGCCTTTTCGACCAGCTTGGCCACCCGCCACGCCTTGGTCTTCGAAATCGGGCGGCATTCTTCGATGGTGACTACATCCCCCATCTTGAATTCGCCTTTTTCGTCGTGGGCGTGGTACTTCTGGGAACGCGTCATGATCTTGCCGTAGAGCGGATGCTTGACGCGGCGCTCGACCAGCACGGTCACGGTCTTGTTCATCTTGTCGCTGACAACGCGGCCCGTCAGCGTACGCTTGTTCGCAGTGGTTTCAGTCATGACTGGCGCACCTTTTCGTTGAGCAGTGTGCGCACACGCGCGATGTCCCGGCGCACCTTCCTGATCTGGCTGGTATTGGTCAGCTGTTGGGTTGCAACCTGCATGCGCAGGCTGAACTGTGCCTTCAGCAACTCATTCAATTCCTGCTGCAGTTCAGCCGGATTCTTTTCTCTCAGTTCGCTCGCTTTCACGGTTTAGCCTCCCACCATGCGATGAACAAACGTCGTACGCAGCGGCAGTTTCGCCGACGCCAGGCGAAACGCCTCGCGCGCATCCGCCTCGGCCACGCCGTCCATTTCGTACAACACCTTGCCCGGCACAATTTCAGCAACCCAATACTCGGGATTGCCCTTACCGTTACCCATACGCACCTCGGCCGGTTTCTGTGAAATCGGCTTGTCCGGAAAAATCCGGATCCAGATGCGACCACCGCGTTTGATATGACGCGTCATCGCGCGGCGCGCCGCTTCGATTTGACGTGCGGTCAAACGACCGCGGGTGATCGCCTTCAGGCCGAATTCGCCGAAGCTCACTTTGTTGCCGCGGGTCGCAACACCTTTGTTGCGGCCCTTTTGTTCCTTGCGGTATTTCCTTCTAGCTGGCTGCAGCATTTTTCGCTCCTGACGACGTCCTTCTCTTGCGCGGCGCTGCCTTAGGCGGCGCTTTCGGCGCATCCGGTGCCGGCACCGCATCGGCTGTTGCCGCAGGCGCCGCCACCAGTTGCTCATGTTTGGTCATGATTTCGCCCTTGAACACCCACACCTTGACACCGATGATGCCGTAGGTGGTTTTGGCTTCCGACGTTCCGTAATCGATGTCGGCGCGCAGTGTGTGCAATGGCACGCGGCCTTCGCGATACCACTCGGTACGCGCGATCTCGATACCATTCAAGCGGCCGGCGCTCATGATCTTGATACCCTGCGCGCCCAGACGCATCGCGTTCGTGATCGCGCGTTTCATCGCGCGACGGAACATGATGCGCTTCTGCAGCTGTTGCGTAATCGAATCAGCGATCAGCTGTGCATCGAGTTCGGGCTTGCGGACTTCCTCGATATTGATATGCACGGGCACATGCAGGAGCTTCTGCAACTGCGCTTTCAGCGATTCGATGTCCTCGCCTTTTTTACCGATGACGACGCCGGGGCGCGCACTGAATATCGTGATCTTCGCGTTCTTGGCCGGGCGCTCGATAATGATCTTGCTGACCGCGGCGTGAGCAAGCTTCTGCTTCAGGAACTCGCGAACCTTGATGTCTTCCTGCAGCATGCCGGGAAACGCCTTGCTGTTGGCATACCATTTGGACGTCCAGTTGCGCAGAACCGAGAGACGAAATCCAATCGGATGTATTTTCTGACCCATATTTATTTCCTTCCGTCGCCGACGGTGAGGTGGATGTGGCAGCTGTGTTTGAGCACGCGAACACCACGCCCCTTGGCACGGGCGTGAAAGCGTTTCAGCACTGGGCCTTTTTCCACGTAGATCCTGGTGACTTTAAGCTCGTCGATATCCGCGCCGTCGTTGTGCTCGGCATTTGCAATCGCCGACTCAAGAACCTTGCGGATGATTGCCGCGCCCTTTTTCGGACTGAACGCGAGCAGGTTCAAAGCCTGATCGACACGCAAGCCGCGGATCTGATCGGCCACAAGGCGGCCTTTTTGCGACGACAGTCGCACGCCGCTCAATTTTGCAGAAGTTTCCATGTTTGGCTTCCGTTATTTCTTGGGACCGGCAGCCGCCGGTGCAGCAGAGGACTTCTTGTCTGCGGTCCCGCCCCCCGCCTTCGAGTGACCCTTGAAGGTGCGGGTATGCGAAAACTCGCCGAGCTTGTGTCCGACCATGTTTTCCGAAACATAGACCGGGATGTGCTGCTTGCCGTTGTGCACCGCGATGGTCAGGCCGACGAAATCCGGCAGGACGGTGGAACGGCGCGACCAGGTCTTGATCGGGCGCTTGTCGTTGGACGCGCGTGCCGCCTCCACCTTGGCAATCAGGTGATAGTCGACGAACGGGCCTTTTTTAACTGAACGTGCCATATTTATATACCTCGCTATGCGCTGGTCTTGGCGTGACGGCGGCGCACGATCATGCCATTGGTGCGCTTGTTATTGCGCGTGCGGTAACCCTTGGTCAGTGTGCCCCACGGGCTCACCGGATGACGACCCGCGGCGGTTTTGCCTTCACCGCCGCCATGCGGATGGTCGATCGGGTTCATTGCAACACCACGCACCGTCGGACGGATTCCGCGCCAGCGTTGCGCGCCGGCCTTGCCGATCGAGCGCAGGCTGTTTTCTTCGTTGCCGACTTCGCCGATGGTCGCACGGCAATTGACGTGAACCTTGCGGATCTCGCCAGAACGCAACCGCAACTGGGCGTAATCGCCTTCGCGCGCCAGCAGCTGCGCCGAAGACCCCGCCGCCCGCGCCAGTTGCGCGCCTTTGCCCGGCATCATTTCGATGCAGTGAATGGTGGTGCCGACCGGGATGTTGCGCAGCGGCAGCGCGTTACCCGACTTGATCGGCGCTTCCGCACCGTTCTGCAACTGCATGCCGACTACCAGGCCTTTCGGCGAAATGATGTAGCGGCGCTCACCGTCGGCATAGCACAACAATGCGATGTTGGCGCTGCGGTTCGGATCATGCTCGATACGCTCGACCTTCGCGACCAAACCGTCCTTGTTGCGACGGAAATCGATCACGCGATAGCTTTTCTTGTGACCACCGCCCTGGTGACGGGTGGTAATCCGCCCCAGATTGTTGCGGCCGGCCTTGCGGTTCTTGCTTTCAACCAGCGCAGCATGCGGACGCCCCTTGTAGAGATCCGGATTGACCACCTTGACCACTGCACGGCGGCCGGGAGAAGTCGGTTTGACTTTAATCAGTGCCATTATTTAGCCTCCCCTGCCACAAAGTTGATTTCCTGGCCTTCCTTGAGACGGACATAGGCCTTTTTCCAGTCCTTGCGGCGCCCCATGAAACGGCCGAAGCGCTTTTCCTTGCCCAGCACGTTGGAGACCTGCACGGACACCACCTCGATCTTTTTGTCCTTGGTGCTGAACATGAGTTCGACCGCGGCCTTGATTTCCGGCTTGGTCGCATCGGTAACGACGCGGAACAAATACTGGTTGTTTTTCTCGCCGACAAAAGTGCCTTTTTCGGACACCACCGGCGCGAGCAGCACCTTCATCAGCCGCTCGGTATTGCGGATAACGGTAGCGGCGGTCATTTCAGGAGCTCCTCGAATTTCGCCACGGCATTCTTGGTCAGGAGGACGTTTGCATGACGGATCAGACTGATCGGATCTGCATGCGAAGCGGTCATGACATTGACGTTGGGCAAATTACGCGACGACAACTCAAGGTTTTCGTCAACGGCATCGGTCACGATCAGCACGTTTTCGAACCCCATGCTCTTGATCTTCTGCGCCAGCAGCTTGGTTTTCGGCGCATCGAGCGTGAACTGGTCCACCACCGAAAGGCGGCCTTCGCGCGCCAGTTGCGAAAGGATCGAGCAGACACCCGCCCGATACATTTTCTTGTTCAGCTTGTGCGAGAAATTTTCGTCCGGACGGTTCGGAAAAATCTTACCGCCACCGCGCCACAACGGACTTGAGGTCATACCCGCACGGGCGCGACCGGTGCCCTTTTGCTTGAACGGTTTCTTGGTCGAATGCTTAACTTCACCACGGTCTTTCTGTGCACGCGTGCCGCGCCGGCCATTCGCCATATAGGCGGTCACGACCTGGTGAATCAGCGATTCGTTGTATTCGCGGCCGAACACCTCGTCGGTCGCCGATACATTGGCGCTCGACTTGCCGGCCTGATCAATCAGTTTGAGTTCCATCATTTACCTGCCTTGGCCGGGGCCGCTTTGGCGGCGGGTTTGCCCACCTTGGTCGCCTTCACGGCCGGATAAACGGTCACGTCGCCATTCTTCGCACCGGGAATCGCACCGCGCACGAGCAGCAACTGGCGCTCGGCATCGATGCGCACGATCACGAGGTTCTGCGTCGTGCGTTTGACGTCACCCAGATGACCGGTCATTTTTTTGCCCGGAAACACGCGGCCCGGATCCTGCGCCATACCGATCGAACCCGGCGTATTGTGCGAGCGCGAGTTACCGTGGGTTGCGCGGTTCGACTTGAAGTGATGGCGCTTGATAACGCCTGCGTAGCCCTTGCCGATCGTGGTGCCGGCAACGTCCACCTTCTGCCCGACCTGAAACACGTCAACACCGATCACCGCACCGACCTTCAGGCTGATGGTTTGTTCGGCGGTCACGCGGAATTCTTTCAGCACCGAACCGGCTTCGACAGCAGCCTTGGCGTAATGCCCTGCGGCCGCCTTGTTGACGCGTTTGGCGCGGCGCGTGCCATATGCAACCTGCACTGCGCAATAGCCGTCGGTTTCGGCTGTCTTGATCTGCGTGACGCGGTTGTTCGACACGTCCAGCACGGTCACCGGGATGGAATCACCATCGTCAGTAAACACGCGTGTCATGCCGATCTTGCGACCGACTAGTCCTAGACTCATATTGTTCACCTTTCTTTAACCTGCGCCCGGCATCAAGGCCGGGAACGGGTGCCGACTGCAATTGGCCGGCAATTCACTTTAAGACCGGGTTAAATAAAACCCGGCCCCTGCCACTACAACTTGATTTCTACGTCCACACCCGCCGGCAGATCGAGCTTCATCAGCGCATCAACCGTTTTGTCGGTCGGGTCGATGATGTCCATCAGACGCAAGTGGGTGCGAATTTCAAACTGGTCCCGCGATGTTTTGTTTACATGCGGCGAACGCAGAACGTCGAAACGTTCCTTGCGCGTCGGTAACGGCACCGGGCCTTTGACGACGGCACCGGTACGCTTCGCAGTTTCGACAATTTCCAGCGCCGACTGATCGATCAAACGATAGTCGAACGCCTTCAGGCGGATGCGGATTTTCTGGCTTTTGACGGTGGCCATGATTATTCGATCACTTTGGCGACGACGCCGGCGCCGACAGTGCGGCCACCTTCGCGAATCGCAAACCGCAAACCCTCTTCCATCGCGATCGGCTGAATCAAGTTCACCGTGATCGAAATGTTGTCCCCAGGCATCACCATCTC